>JAZFQW010000169.1:0-8199 GCA_036445335.1 Alphaproteobacteria bacterium
TGATGGCGGGCGTGACCCGCGACCTGTTCCCGATCTGGGACGCCGAATTCGACGACGACGATTGCCCGTCGTTCGTGATTTTCTGCCACTGAATGCCGTAGTAGCGGCCGCCGGGCTACCTGATCAGCTTGCTCAGGTGGCGAAAGGCCGGCGTGTCGGCGCGGCGCATCCACTCGAAGTCGACCATCTCGGTGGTCACCAACTCGACTCCGTTGCGCGCCGCGCGGTCGAAGGCGGCGGCGCTCTCCGGCCGGCGCGAAGTGGCGGCGTCGCGCACCAGATAGCTGTCGACGCCCAGCGCGGCGAAGTCCAGGGCGGTCCGCAGCACGCAGACATGCGCCTCGATGCCGCAGATGACCATTTCGCTGCGGTCGAAATCGGCCAGCCGTCGGTTGAAGTCCGCGTTGCCGACGGCGGAGAACTCGATCTTCTCGATCACCGCGCCCACCGGCGCCAGGCTGGCCACCGCCTCGACCGACCGGCCCAGCCCCTTGGGTTATTGTTCGGTGACGACCACGGGAACGCTCAGTCTTGCCGCCGCCTGCAGCAGGATGCCGGTGTTGCGCAATACGTCGTCCAGGCCGGTCATCGCCGGCGCCAGCCGTTCCTGCATATCGATCACGACGAGCGACGAATGATCCGATCTCAGCAACATCGCGATACCAATCCCTCTGTTTTACGTTATTTTATTGCAAATTCATTGAGTATACGACCGGCGAAGTTATCGACGGACCGATTTCGGCGCCGCCATTTCCGAAAAAATCCAAATATTGACATCACCATTTGACTTTCTAAATTCCGAGCCTACTTATGACAAAGAATTTCACTCCCACAAGTTACATTGGTGTAGCGATCCCAACGGTATGAATTTTTCCGAGCTTGGGCTGAAGCCCGAAATCCTGCGTGCAGTCGAAGACTCCGGCTACACCACTCCGACCCCGATCCAAGAACAGGCGATCCCGTACGTTCTGCAAGGCCGGGACGTGCTGGGCATCGCCCAGACTGGCACCGGCAAGACCGCCAGCTTCACGCTGCCGATGCTGGAAATGCTGTCGACCGGGCGGGCGCGGGCGCGCATGCCGCGATCGTTGATCCTGGAACCGACCCGCGAACTGGCGGCCCAGGTCGCGGAAAGCTTCGAACGGTACGGCAGGCACGAAAAGCTGACCTATGCCCTGCTGATCGGCGGCGAGCGTTTCGACGAGCAGGTCCGCAAGCTCGACCGCGGTGTCGACGTGTTGGTCGCGACCCCCGGCCGCATGCTCGACCTGTTCGAGCGCGGCAAGGTCCTGCTCGCCGACGTCAAGATCCTGGTGATCGATGAGTCCGACCGGATGCTCGACATGGGCTTCATCCCGGACATCGAGCGGATCGTCGGGTTGTTGCCAGTCATACGCCAGACGCTGTTCTTTTCCGCGACCATGCCGCCGGAGGTCCGCCGGCTGACCGAATCCTTTCTGACCAACCCCAAGCAGGTGGCCGTGGCCCCGCCGGCAACCACGGCGGACAATGTCGACCAGTTCGTCGTCACCGTCGGCCGCGCCGACAAGCGCGAGGCGCTGCGCCAGTTGCTGCGCAGCGAGCGGGTCCGCAACGCGCTGGTCTTCTGCAACCGCAAACGCGACGTCGGCATCGTCTTTCGCTCGCTGCAGAGCCACGGGTTCAATGCCGGCCAACTGACCGGCGACATGGTCCAGGCGGTGCGCACGGAGACGCTGGGTAACTTCAAGCGCGGCGTCATCGAGATCCTGGTGTGCAGCGACGTGGCGGCGCGCGGGCTCGATATCATCGACCTCAGCCATGTCGTCAATTTCGACGTGCCGATCAACGCCGAGGACTATGTCCACCGGATCGGCCGCACCGCTCGGGCCGGCCGCTCGGGCCGTGCCTTCACCCTGGCGACGCCGGAGGACGGCAGGTTCCTGGCGGCCATCGGACGGTTGATCGGCGGACCGATTCCGCCGCTGGCGCTGGACGGCCTCGCCGCCGAGCCGGCCGCCGCCGAGGACACCGGCGCCAAGCGCCGCGGTCGGCGACGGGCGAAACCGCAGGCGCCGCGGCCGAAGAGCGCCACGCCGGACGAGGCGGCACCAGACTCGGCCGACAAGCGCCGAGGCGGAAACCGCGGTGACCGGCGGCCGGAGAGCGCCGCGCCGGACGAGGCGGCGCGAGATCCCGCCGACAAGCGCCGAGGCGGAACCCGCGGCGACCGGCGACCGGGCCGTCAACCGGCCCGCGCGGAACCGCGCGGGCCCCGGCCCGGACCGCGCGAGGAGGCCGTCGTGGGGCTGGGCGATCACACGCCGGCCTTCCTGCTGCGCCCGGCCAGACGGCTGTCGGCCGGCGAGTGACGATCTAGTACTCCCCCCCCGTCTCTCGCACCGGCCACGGTCTGCGTCGCGTGCGGTGTGAGAAATGCCGCCGCCGGGCGCGAGCCGCTGCGGCATCGATCATCCCCTATTCAGCATGCGTTGCCCCGCGCCGGCCGAGGTCTGCGTGGGCACCGGTTCTCCCAACCGCCGGGGCGAACGTCCACCGCGACGCCGTCCGCTCGGGGGATCGCCGGAGGTCCGCCGCCGCTAGCCCGCACGTCTCATACTGGCCGCGTTCTGTGTGAGAAATGTGGTTGGGCGTGGCAGTGCTCGTCAACAGCGCGGTTGACTTGCCCAGGGGCTTAAGGAAAGTCTTGTGGTTCCAGCCTGTCCGGCGGATCGGTCACCAGGGCGACGATGAGCGGTTGTATGCGTCGATGCGCGCAGATCGTGTGTTGGCTCGTGGTAGTGTGCCTCGCGGCGCTGCCAGCGCGCGCGCAGGATGCCGAAACCGACCAGCCGGTCGTATTCTCCGCCGACGAGGTCGTGGTCGACGAGGCGCTGAACATGGTCATCGCAACCGGCAATGTGGAGATCTCCCAGGCCGGCCGGCTGCTCAATGCCGACACCGTGACGTACAATCGGCGCACCGACGTGGTGACGGCCAGCGGCAATGTCGTCATCATCGAGCCCAGTGGCGAGGTTATCTTCGCCGATTATGCCGAGCTGGATCGCCAGCTCGCCGATGGGTTCATCGCCAACATCGGCGTCCTGTTCGAGGACGAATCGCGGCTGGTCGCCCGTCGCGCCGTGCGCCGCGGCCAGGTAACAGACGCCGACCGCGCCGTCTACTCGCCATGCGCCCTGTGCCCGGACCATCCCGACCGGCCCCCGGTGTGGCAACTGCGCGCGGCGCGAGTGACCCACGACATGGAGAGTAGCGACATCATTTACCGTGATGCATTTCTCGATTTCTTCGGCATACCAGTGTTGTACACGCCGTATTTCTCGCATCCCGATCCGACGGTGGACCGCCGGACCGGCCTCCTGGCGCCGCGATTCGGTTCCACCGCCGACCTCGGCCCGTTCCTCGACCTGTTCTACTACTGGGACATCGCGCCGCATCAAGACGCGACGTTCAGGCTGGGCGGCACGGGGGAGGCCGGCCTGATTGGCGGGCTGCAATACCGTCGGCGGTTTGAGAGTGGCGAGATCTTCCTGGACGGCACGATCAATCAGAGCGATCGCATCGACTCTAAGAGCGGCGTCGAAACGACCGTCGACGATGCAGTGCGCGGTCACGTCTTTGCCGGTGCGCGGTTCGATATCGACGAGCACTGGCGGGTCGGCGCCGACGTCCGACGGTCGTCCGACGACACCTACCTGAGTACCTTCGAGATCGCCTCGAACGACATCCTGCAAAGCCGGGCCTATGCCGAGGGATTCTACGGTCTCAGTTTCGCGTCGGTCGAGGCGCTCGACTTCCAGGACCTGCGGCGCGACAGCATCGATCAGCCGTTGGTCGTGCCTTCGATCGGTTACAATCACGTCAGCGAGCCGGGCAGCCTGTTCGGCGGACAGTGGTTCGCCAACGCCAGCGCGCTGCACCTGCTGCGCGATTCCGACGTGGCCGTTCGGCAGACCGAGACCGATGGCGTCGACACCAGGCGGCTGTCGCTCGAGACGGGCTGGCGACGCGACCTGCAAAGCGACTTCGGGCTGTTGACCAGCCTGTCGGCCGCGGTACGCGGCGATCTTTACTGGTCGGACAATCTGCCGGACAGCGCCGACCCGACGATCGACCGGGACGACGTCACCGCCACCCGGGCGTTCCCCCGGGCGACGATCACCGCGCGCTACCCGCTGGCCCGCCAGGACGGCACGGTCCAACAGCTGATCGAGCCGATCGTCGCCTTCACGGCCGCGCCGAATCTGGGCCAGGACGACGATATCCCCAACAACGACAGCGTCGATCTGGAATTCGACGAGATCAATCTGTTTAGCGACAGCCGCTTTCCGGGCATCGACCGGGTCGAGGGGGGCTTGAAATTCACCTATGGCCTTCATCTCGGCGTCTTCGGATTTGGCGGCGGGTCGAGCAGCCTGTTCGTCGGCCAGAGCTATCGCTTTTCCGACGACGCAACCTTTCCGGACGGTTCCGGCCTGGAGGACAATTTTTCCGACATCGTCGGCCGAATTACAATAACGCCGTCGAGGTTCTTCAACCTCGACTACCGGTACCGCTTCGACCACAAGAGCTTCGACGCGCGGCGGCAGGAGCTCACCGCCATCGCCGGCCCCGACCAGTTCAGGTTAAGAGGCACCTATACTTTCGTCGATGAAATCGCGGGGACTGGGACCACCGATGACGTCGAAGAGATCACCACGAAGGTTAGTTCGCGGTTGTCGGAATATTGGAGCGCGTCGGCGTCGTATCGCCGCGATCTGGTGGACGACGAGTCGCGCGACATTACCCTGGGGCTGGCCTATGCCGACGAATGCCTGACGTTCGGCATAGATCTGCGGCGAGACTTCACGCAAGACCGCGACAGCGGCTCCGGGGATTCAATCTTCCTGGTCCTCAACCTTCGCCATCTCGGCGGTTTCCCATTCGCGGTCGAAGGCACCAACCTGTTCAATTGACCGACGCCTGCAGCCCGGGCGCCCATCGGCGGACCGCGGTAGCGCCCTGGTCTCGACACCCGATGCGAGCCCGATGACCTACATACTCGACCCGACCTTGCAGATGTGGGTTGTCATCGCCGTCCTGGCGGCAGCGATGATCTCGTTTGCGCTCGAGCGGGTGTCGCTGGAGCTGACGTCGCTGGCCACCCTCAGCTTCTTGCTGTTGTGGTTCCAGATCTTCCCGCTGGCCGACGCACGGGGCGACAACGTGCTGAGCGCGGCGGAATTGCTGCGCGGCTTCGCCAATCCCTCGCTGTTCGCCGTCCTGGCGCTTTTGGTGATGGGCCAGGCGATGGTGCAGACCGGCGCCCTGACGGGGCTGACCCGTATGTTCGTCCGGCTGGCGAAGAACCACCGCCAGCTGGCTGTCGCCAGCGGGTTCACCGGGGTGATGCTGACCAGCGCGTTCCTGAACAACACGCCCGTGGTGGTGATGTTCATCCCGATCATGCAGGCGCTGGCGATCCGCCTGAACACATCGCCCAGCAGCCTGATGATGCCGTTGAGCTTTGCCGCGATTCTCGGCGGCATGACAACGCTGATCGGCTCGAGCACCAACCTGCTGGTGTCCAGCGCCCTCACAGATATCGGCGAGTCGCCGCTGGCGATGTTCGATTTCCTGGTCATCGGCGTCTGCATGGCCGCGGTCGGCGCGATCTACGTCATCTTCCTGCTGCCCAAGGTGCTGCCGCACCGCGGCGACCTGGCCGGCACGCTGTTGAGCGAGGGCAAACAGTTCATCGCCGAGATCGATCTAACGGCGGACAGTCGGCTGATCGGCGAGCGCTCCGCCGCCGGCCAGTTCAGGGCGCTGCCCGATATCACCGTGCGGCTGGTCCAGCGCGGCGACCGCAGCATCCTGCCGCCGTTCGACGACACCACCTTGCGGGCCGGCGATATCCTATTCGTCGCCGCGACCCGCCAGGCGCTGACCGACGCTCTGGCGCGCAATGCCGGCTACCTGTTGGCGCAGGACATGCGGGCGCGGCTGGCGGGCACCGACGCGCCCGACCGACCCAGCGAACGCGTGCTTGCCGAGGTGATGATCGCCCCGGCCAGCCGCATGGTCGACCAGACGATCGACATGGTCGGTTTCCGCCGCCGCTTCGGCTGCCTGGTGATCGGCATCCAGCGCCGCGGCCGCATGGCCCGGCAGCGGCCCAGCGAGATCCGGCTGCTGCCCGGCGACGTGCTGTTGATTGTCGGCAGCCAGCAGAGCGTCGAGGGCATCAGCAACAATCCCGACCTGCTGTTGATGACCTGGGCGGTCCGCGACCTGCCCCACCTGCAACGGGCGCCCCACGCCGCCGCGGTATTCGCCGTGACGGTGGCGGTCGCCGCCACGGGCCTGGTGCCGATCAGCGTGGCGGCGCTGGTCGGCGCGGTCACGATGGTGGCAACCGGCTGCCTCAACCTGCGCCAGGCGGTGCGCGCGCTGGACCGCACGATCCTGCTGCTGGTCGGGTCGACCCTCGCGCTCGGCGCCGCGCTTCAGGCGACCGGCGGCGCCGAATTCATCGCCGTTCGGGCACTGGCGGCGCTGGGCGGGTCGCACCCGATGGTCAACATGGCGATCCTGTTCTTTGTCGTCGCCGCGGCGACCAACGTGCTCAGCAACAACGCCTGCGCCATCCTGTTCACGCCGGTCGCGGTCAATCTGGCGTTCACCCTGGGCGTCGAGCCGGCGGTGATGGCGATCACCGTGCTGCTGGCGGCGAACTGCTCGTTCGCCAGCCCGATCGGCTACCAGACCAACCTGCTGGTGATGGGGCCGGGCCACTACCGCTTCGCCGACTTCCTGAAGGCCGGCCTGCCGCTGATGCTGCTGATGTGGCTGACCTTCTGCGTGGTCGCGCCGGGCCTCTTCGGATTCAGTCTCTGAAACCGTCCGCGACGCGGCTCAGCGCATCACCGGCATGGTGAATTCGGCGCCGCCCTTGATGCCGGTCGGCCAGCGCGAGGTGACGGTCTTCAACTTGGTGAAGAAGCGGACGCCCTCCATGCCGTGCATGCCGTGGTCGCCGAAGTTCGACCGCTTCCAGCCGCCGAAGCTGTGAAACGCCATCGGCACCGGGATCGGCACGTTCACGCCCACCATGCCGACATTGCAGTCGGCGACGAACGTGCGCGCGGCGTCGCCGTCGCGGGTGAAGATCGCCGTGCCGTTGCCGTATTCGTGGCTGTTGACCAGCCCCAGGGCGGTCTCGAAGTCGGGCGTGCGCACCACCGACAGGACCGGACCGAAGATCTCCTCCTTGTAGATGCGCATCTCCGGCGTGACGTCGTCGAACAGGCAGCCGCCGAGGA
Organism: Alphaproteobacteria bacterium; assembly: GCA_036445335.1. Lineage (GTDB taxonomy): Bacteria > Pseudomonadota > Alphaproteobacteria > DSM-16000 > Inquilinaceae > JAZFQW01. Next base: position 7,305 of record JAZFQW010000169.1, read on the forward strand.
AGAACCCGTTCTCATAGCCCTGCAGCCTGAGGTCGCGGCCGTCGACAACCAGCTTCGCTCCCTCCTCGACGCCCAGATCGACATAGCCGCGCACCCGTTCGAGATGCTGCGCGGTCACCAACGGGCCCATGTCGGCGTCGGGATCGGTCCCGGGCGCCACCTTCAGCCCCCGCACCTGCGGCTCCAGCCGCTCGATCAGCTGGTCGCCGACATCGCCGACCGCGACCGCCACCGAGATCGCCATGCAGCGCTCGCCGGCCGAGCCGAAGCCGGCGCCCATCAGCGCGCTGGCCGCCTTGTCCAGATCGGCGTCCGGCATGACCACCATGTGGTTCTTCGCGCCGCCCAGCGCCTGCACACGCTTGCCGTGCGCCGCGCCGGTCGCATAGACGTACTCGGCGATCGGCGTCGACCCGACGAAGCTGATCGCGGCAACGCCGGGATGGGTCAGCAGGGCGTCGACCGCGACCTTGTCGCCGTGGACAACGTTGAACACGCCGGCCGGCGCGCCGGCCTCCATCATCAGCTCGGCCATCCGCACCGACGCCGACGGATCGCGTTCCGACGGCTTCAGGATGTAGGTGTTGCCGCACGCGATCGACAGCGGGAACATCCACATCGGCACCATGGCGGGGAAGTTGAACGGGGTGATCCCGGCGCACACGCCGACCGCCTGGCGGAGCGAATGGCTGTCGATCTCGCGCCCGACATTCTCGCTCGACTCGCCCTTCAGCAGGTGCGGGATGCCGCAGGCAAACTCGACGACCTCCAGACCGCGCTGCAGCGACCCCTTGGCGTCCGACAGCACCTTGCCGTGCTCGGCGGTGAGGATGTGCGCCAGCTCGTCCATGTGCCGCTCGACCAGTTCCTTGAACCGGAACATCACACGTGCGCG
>JAZFQW010000170.1:0-2646 GCA_036445335.1 Alphaproteobacteria bacterium
GATTACCTTGTCACCGTGAACGACGCGGCGCTCCGCCGCGCCCCGGAGAGGTCGGGATGACGCTCGCGGCGGTAACGCTCGACGACAAATACACATTGGACACCGGCCGGGTCTATCTGACCGGCACCCAGGCCCTGGTGCGGCTGCCGATCATGCAGCGCCGGCGCGATGTCGCCGCCGGCCGCAACACCGCCGCCTTCATCTCGGGATACCGCGGGTCGCCGCTGGGCGGGTTCGATCAGGCGCTGTGGCGCGCGCGCAGCCATCTCGCCGACCACCACATCCACTTCCAGCCCGGCGTCAACGAGGACCTGGGCGCCACCGCGGTGTGGGGCAGCCAGCAGGTCGGGCTTTGGCCGGGCACCAAATACGACGGCGTGTTCGCCATCTGGTACGGCAAGGGCCCCGGCGTCGACCGCTCGGGCGACGTCTTCAAGCACGGCAACTTCGCCGGCACCGCACCGCTGGGCGGCGTGCTGGCGTTGGCCGGCGACGACCACGCCTGCAAGAGCTCGACGGTCCCGCACCAGTCCGAGCACGCCTTCGCGGCGGCGATGATGCCGGTGCTCAACCCGGCGAACGTCCAGGAGGTTCTCGATCTCGGCATCTACGGCTGGGCGATGAGCCGGTTCTCCGGCTGCTGGATCGGCTTCAAGTCCATCGCCGAGACGGTCGACAGCTCGGCCTCGGTCCATGTCGACCCGCAGCGGGTCACAATCTCCTATCCCGACGACTTCCCGATGCCGCCGGGCGGCCTGAACATCCGCTGGCCGGATCCGCCGATGGTCCAGGAACACCGGCTGATGCAGGACAAGCTGTACGCCGCCATCGAGTTCTGCCGAGTCAACGGGCTCGACCGGGTGATCTACGACGCGCCCGACCGTCGCTTCGGCATCGTCACCGTCGGCAAGTCCTATCTGGACGTCCGCCAGGCGCTGGAGGAGCTGGGGCTCGACGAGGCGCTGGCGCGCGAGATCGGCCTGTCGATTTACAAGGTGGCGATGCCGTGGCCGCTGGAGCCCGAAGGGGTGCGCGCCTTCGCCGAGGGCCTGGACGAGCTGGTCGTGGTCGAGGAAAAGCGCGCGCTGATCGAGAACCAGCTGAAGGAGCAGCTGTACAACTGGCAGGCCGAAAAGCGGCCGGTGGTGGTGGGCAAGTTCGACGAAGGGCGCAATTGGATCCTGCCGTCGACCGGCGAGCTGAGCCCGGCGCAGATCGCGGTGGTGATCGGCCGCCGCCTGCTGAAGCGCATCGACAATTCCGGCATCGCCGAACGGGTCGCCTTCCTGGAGGCGAAGGAACGGCAGAAAGTGACTCTGCATCCGGCGATGCAGCGGGTGCCGTATTTCTGTTCCGGCTGCCCGCACAACACGTCCACCAGGGTGCCCGAGGGCAGCCGCGCGCTGGCCGGCATCGGCTGCCATTATATGGCGACCTGGATGGACCGCAACACCGAGACCTTCACCCAGATGGGCGGCGAAGGCGTGCCGTGGATCGGCCAGGCGCCGTTCACCGAGACCGAGCACGTGTTCGCCAACCTGGGCGACGGGACCTATTACCATTCCGGCCTCCTGGCGATCCGCGCGGCGGTCGCCGCCGGCGTCAACATCACCTACAAGATCCTCTACAACGACGCCGTCGCGATGACCGGCGGCCAGCCGGTCGACGGCCCGTTGAGCGTGCCGATGATCGCCCGCCAGGCGGCCGCCGAGGGCGTCGCGCGGATCGTCGTGCTGAGCGAGGATCCCGGGCGCTACAGCAGCGGTGCCGGGCTGCCGCCACACACCCCGGTCGAGCATCGCGACCGGCTGGACCGCGTCCAGCGCGAGCTGCGCGAGGTCTCCGGCGTCAGCGTGCTGATCTTCGACCAGACCTGCGCGGCGGAGAAACGGCGACGGCGCAAGCGCGGGCTGATGGACGACCCGCCGGAGCGCGCGTTCATCAACGAGCTGGTGTGCGAGGGCTGCGGCGACTGTTCGGTGCAGTCGAATTGCCTCAGCGTGGCCCCGGTGGAGACCGAGTTCGGCCGCAAGCGCGCCATCGACCAGTCGAGCTGCAACAAGGACTTCTCCTGCGTCGACGGCTTCTGCCCCAGCTTCGTCACCGTCGTCGGCGGCAAGCTGCGCAAGCCGCTGGTGATCACCGGCGCCGCCGCGGACGATCTGGTCGACGCCCCCTTGCCGGCGCCGGCGCTGCCGGCGGTCGACAGTCCCTACGGCATCCTGGTCACCGGCATCGGCGGCACGGGCGTCGTCACGATCGGCGCGCTGTTGGGCATGGCCGCGCACCTCGAAGGCAAGGGCGCCACGGTGCTCGACATGACCGGGCTCGCCCAAAAGGGCGGCGCGGTGGTCAGCCACGTCCGCATCGCGCCGACGCCGGCGGACATCCATGCCGTGCGCATCGCCGCCGGCGGCGCCAACCTGGTGCTCGGCTGCGACATGGTCGTCGCCGCCGGCTTCGAGGCGCTGGCCAAGATGCAGGCCGGCACGACGCGCGCCGTCATCAATACGCACAAGACCCAGACCGGCGACTTCACGCGCGACCCCGACCTGGTCTTCCCCGACGCCGAGATGCAGGGCGCGATCTCGCAGGCCGTCGGCGGCGCCGCCGATTTCGTCGAGGCGACGCGGCTGGCGACGGCAC
>JAZFQW010000171.1:0-2650 GCA_036445335.1 Alphaproteobacteria bacterium
CTCCCTTCGGGCGCGTTCGATCTCCGCCTCGAGTTCGGTGATATACTCCTCCAGCTCGGCAAGCGACATAACCTCCAAGTTCTTCTTCTTCGGCTGCGTCTTGCGCGGCTCAAGCTCTTCCAGCTCCATCGGCCACCTCCGTGTTCTTGTCACATTGCGCATCCGGGGCTACACCTGCAACCCCCAGCGGACCGCCGGGGTCATCGACGGGAGCACCAGACGTGCCTGCAGACCTTCCTGCCACCATGAAGGCCATCGAGATCGCGGCGCCCGGCGCGCCGGACGTGCTGCGTCCGGTCACCCTGCCGGTGCCCCGACCCGGCGCGGGCGAGGTGCTGATCAGGGTCGCGGCGGCGGGGGTGAATCGGCCAGACGTGCTGCAACGCCAGGGCGCCTATCCGCCGCCGCCGGGAGCGAGTCCGCTGCCCGGGCTGGAGGTCGCCGGCACCGTCGCCGCGGTCGGCGACCCGACCGGTGATGCCGGCCCGGCGGTCGGTGACGCCGTTTGCGCGCTGACGCCCGGCGGCGGCTACGCTGAATATTGTCTGACCCCGGCGCCGCAATGCCTGCCGGTGCCGCGCGGGCTGACCGAGGTCGAGGCGGCGGCGCTGCCGGAGACCTTCTTCACCGTGTGGGCCAATGTGTTCGACCGCGGTCGGTTGCGCCGTGGCGAGAGCTTCCTGGTGCATGGCGGATCGAGCGGCATCGGCACCACCGCCATCCAGCTTGCCGCCGCGTTCGGCGCGCGGGTGTTCGCCACCGCCGGATCGGCCGAGAAATGTCGGGCCTGCGAATCGCTCGGCGCGGAGCGGGCGATCGATTACCACCGCGAGGACTTCGTCGAGGCGGTCCACGCGCTCACCGACGGCGCCGGCGTCGACCTCGTGCTCGACATGGTGGGCGGCGATTACGTCGGACGCAACATAGACGCCCTGGCGGTCGACGGCCGGCACGTCAGCATCGCCTTTCTGGCCGGCCCCACGGTCACGTTCAACATGCAGAAGATGATGGTCAAGCGGCTGACGCTGACCGGGTCGACGCTGCGGCCGCGCCCGGTCGCGGACAAGGCGGCCATCGCACGGTCGCTGCGCGAGAAGGTCTGGCCGCTGCTGGTCGCCGGCACGGTCAAGCCGGTGATCGACGCCACGTTTCCCCTGGCCGACGCGGCGAAGGCGCACGCGCACATGGAATCGGGCCGCCACATCGGCAAGATCGTGCTGCTGGCGCCGGGCGAATGATCGACCCCGCATTGCGCCGCGCCGGCAACTCTCCATATGTTCACTATCCAGCCGAAAAGCGGAGAGTCGCCGCCCCGGCGCCGTACCCTGACGTAGGGTGCGCGGTGGCCCTCTGTTGCCGATCCCGACCCCGCCAATCGAGGAGGAATGATGGCCCAGCCGTTGATGCCGAAGGCGACAGCCGTGTGGCTGGTCGAGAATACCGCCCTCACCTTCAAGCAGATCGCCGAGTTCTGCGGGCTGCACCAACTCGAGGTCAACGCCATCGCCGACCAGGAGGTGGCGATCGGCATGGTCGGCATGGACCCGGTCGCCAACGGGCAACTGACCCAGGCCGAGATCGACCGCTGCACCGCCGATCCGACCGCGTCGCTTGCGATGGCCGAACACGACCTGCCGGCGCCGACATCGCGCCCGAAGGGGCCGCGCTATACGCCGGTGACCAAACGCGGCGACAAGCCCGACGGCATCGCGTGGCTGCTGAAGACCCATACGGAACTCAGCGACGCGGCGATCTCGCGGCTGATAGGTACCACCAAGCCCACGATCAATGCGATCCGAGACCGCACCCATCGGAACACGCCGAACATCCAGCCGCGCAGCCCGGTGCTCCTGGGGCTGTGCAGCCAAGCGGACCTGAATGACGCGCTGTCGAAGGTACGGCGCCGTGGCGGTGGACCGCCGGAAGCAGCCGAGGCCGCGACGCCCGAGGCCGTCGAGCCCGAGGCGTTGTGACCGACCGGCGCCGGGCCGCACCGGCCCGGCGGTGAAATACGGCGGCGGGTCCAGGCCCGCCGCTTCGCGTCGCTAATGGACGGTGGCGCCAATCGACAGGCGGGCCATCTCGTCCTTGAGTCTCAATTTTTCACGTTTTAGTCGACTGATTTCTCCGCTACTGGGGAGCGGCCGTTGGACCTCGTCCTGCAGGAGATTTTCCAAGGCGGTATGCCGGGCACGCAGTGACTCCATCCGCTCTTTCAGCGACATGCTTTTCCCCCGTGTTTGGCCATGCGGTAATAAAAATACGTTACGACGATGCACCATAGTATATCTGTACGAGCGTTAACGAAAAATCAAGTCCCACAAGGCCGGTCGCGATCACTGACGGACGCCGCAAGGCCCTGGAATCAGCCACCTTTCGCCGGGCCGAATCGCGTTGATTTTTGCCACCTTGGAGTGCGGCACTGTGTCGCACTTAGCGCGCATTGCCGTGCTCCGCCGCAAGCCCGCACCTCTCACACTGGCCGCGGTCTGCGTCGCGTCCGGGCGGTCGGAGCCGCCAGGAGAAGGCCGAAGAGAGTAGCCGCGCTAAGGTCGAGGCCTTCGCCGCGGCGGGCGGGCCGCCCCGGCGCGACGCTGACCACGGCCAGTGTGAGGAGCGCGGGCTAGTCGCCGATATAAATCCCCAAGCC
>JAZFQW010000172.1:0-7815 GCA_036445335.1 Alphaproteobacteria bacterium
CGACCTACCGACCTACCGTCTGGCCGCCATGGCCGGGCCGGGCAACTCGATGTTGACCTCCAGCATCGAAACGCCGTCTGCCTCCTCGACGTGAACCGAGACCTTCTCCTCGTCGATGCGGATATATTTGGCAATCACCCGCAACAGTTCCTTGTGCAGCTTCGGCAGGTAATCGGGCCCGCTGCGGCCGGCCCGCTCGTGGGCCATCAGGATCTGCAGGCGTTCCTTGGCGGCTGGCGCCGAGGGCGGCTTGGACCGCAGGAATAGTTCCAGAAGTCTCATGCCGTTCTCCGCAGCAGACGTTGGAAGATGCCCCTCTTCTCTTCCTTTATGAAGCGGTGCTCCAGCGTCTCGCCGAGGTACCGCCCCACCGCGTCGGTATAGGCTTGGCCGGGCGGCGCCTCGCGGTCGAGGATCACCGGGGTGCCCAGGTTGGACGCACGCAGCACCGCCTCGTTCTCGGGAATCACGCCCAGCAGCGGGATCGCCAAAATATCGAGCACGTCGTCGACGGTCAGCATCTCGCCGCGCGCGACCCGTTGCGGATCATATCGGGTTAGCAGCAGGTGCTCGCGCACCGGCTCCATGCCCAACTCGGCGCGTCGCGACCGGCTGGACAGCACTCCAAGGATGCGATCGCTGTCGCGGACCGACGAGATCTCCGGATTGGTAACGATGATTGCCTCGTCGGCGAAATAGAGCGCCAGCAGGGCCCCCTTCTCGATGCCCGCCGGGCTGTCGCACAGGATATAGTCGTAGTCCTGCTTGAGTTCCTCCAGCACCCGCGCGACGCCTTCCTTGGTCAGGGCATCCTTGTCGCGGGTCTGCGATGTCGGCAGGATCGCCAGATTGTCGACCCGCTTGTCCTTGATCAACGCCTGCTTCAGCTTGGCGTCACCGTGTATGACGTTGATGAAATCGAAGACGACGCGACGCTCGCACCCCATCAGCAGGTCGAGATTTCTGAGCCCGACATCGAAATCGATGACCACTGTCTTGTGGCCCTTGAGCGCGAGCCCGGTTGCGAAGGCGGCGGCGGAGGTGGTCTTGCCGACCCCGCCTTTGCCCGACGTCATGACAATAATCTTAGGCACTAGCCTCTCCACGATCTGAGTGTTGTGGCCAATTCGATCAGGACAGCGGTTGGATCACCAGCTGCTCCCCTTGCAGGAATATCTGGACGGGTTTTCCGATCAGCTCTTCGCCCATGTCTTCGCGCACTCTCCAATGGCCGGCCACCGAGACCAGCTCGGCATCGAGGGTCTGGCAGAAGATGCGCGACGAGGTGTCGCCGGTGACGCCGGCATGGGCGCGGCCGCGCAGACGGCCGTAGATGTGGACGTGGCCATCGGCCAGAAGCTCCGCCCCGGGACTGACCGTGGTCATCACCACCAGATCGCCGCCGCGGGCATAGACCTCGTTGCCCGAGCGGATCGGCCGAGTGACGATGGTCGACTTGACGCCCTCGTCCGGTGGCTGTTTCGCCGCCGGCGCCTTTTGTTCCGCCGGATCCTCGATCGGCGTACTGGATCGCCACACCGGAAACACACTGAGCCCCGCCTCGGCGGCGGCTTGGTTCTGCTCGTCCGTTCCGTTCTGGACGCCGACCGGCGTCAGCTGATGCTGACTCAGGCCCTCGACCAGCTCGACGAAGTGGAACGGACCGGTGTCGGACAGGCCCTGGAGGTCGAGAACCACCGGCGCATGCTGAAAGAACGCCGGCGCCTGGGCGATCTTTTCGGCGAGCAGGGCGAAGAAATCCGGGTCGCGAAGGTCGACGACCTGCACGACCAACAGGGTAAACGTGCCACCGCGCAACTTCAGGGTTTGTCTGCTATCCGCGATCGAGGCGTTGCCGTGCGCTGCCACTACCGTCCCTTCATCCAGATTTTACAGGCCGAACCGCCGCCGAAGGGCGGACAACGGGCGCCTCATCCCATCGTTCCGCCGAGCGGCCGTGACCAGACCTTCTCGCCGAATGCGCCCCGCCCGCGTCCAATGTACGTCCGCCGACACCCACACACGGATGGCGCCGGACCCAAATTCCGTACAGATTTGGCCGGAAGCTTGCAGGAAAAAGGGGCGGCAAAATGGCAAGCGCTGGACCGATTCCAATTCGGCGAACTTCCTTCCACGGGGCGGTCTGAATACGGGTTGGACGGGGCCCAACCAGGCGACCCGGTTACGCCGACCACCTGGAATCGGGTGTATATCGGATTCGCCGTCGCGGTGCCAGCCCGGCGCATGGGCAGCACCGGTTTCGCCATCGAGATTCGCAGCGGGCCGGCACGACGGCCCGATCTCGTCCGGTTCGGTCGGCGCGACGACGCCGTTCGCGGGCCCGCCCTGGCATACCGACAATGGCCAATATTTGTCACACGCGGATCACGGGCCGCGGCGTAGGGTCCGTCTCATGCGACGCAGTCGGCGGCGCTGCCGGCTGCCTGTGTGAATGTGGCGCGAGCGGGCGCCAAGAAACGCCGTCGCCAGCGAAGGCGTGGCCCGCCTGGTGCCAGGGCCCGCGGCGAGTGTCCAGGAGTCGGCTGAGGGACCCGTGCGGGTCGTCAAGCGATGCCGGTGACCGGCATCCAGCCAGGGAGACATCCAATGTCGGCATTACATTTCTTTCGACGGTTCTCGTTGCTGGGCGCACTGCTGTTCGGCGTGGCGCTGTTGCCGGCATGCGAGGAGCAGACCGCCGAGACAACCGACGATTCGGTCGAGCAATCCGATCAGCAACTCGGCGAGACGCCGACCGAGCTGCCGACCGATTCGAGCCAGTCGAGCAACTGACCAAATCAGATGGGGAGGGTAGTGCCGTTCGGTCGGGGACCAGCTAGCCCGCACTTCTCACACTGGCCGCGGTCTGCGTCGCGTCCGGGCGGTGCGGGCCGCCAGGAGAAGGCCGAAGAGCGTAGCAACGCTACGGTCGAGGCGTTCGACGCAGCGGGCGAGCCGCCCGGGCGCAATCCGGAGGGCGGCGCTGTCGCGCAGACCGTGGCCAGTGTGAGAAGTGCGCGCTAGGCCCTGCCTCGTCGCATCGTCGGTGCCGGTGCGGCCGCGTGCGCCGCGGCGACCGGCACCGACATCGCGTCGGTCCCCGGTGGCCGAGGAAAAAAAGCCCCCGCGGTGAGCGGGGGCCGAGTTGAACAGGGAGGTGCTCGTTCGGGGGAGGACGATCGAGCGAGCACACGGTAGCCGCCCCCGCATGGGCACGCTGTGACCACCGTCACCGCGACGACCTTTTTTTGTCACAACCGCCATTTGACGGCGATCGATGCGCATCGCGGCGCATTCCCAACTTTGCCCCCTTCGAGCTGCCCGGCCGCGGACGGCCGTCGTCCGACCCGGTCGGCGCGTCGTCGACCGAGCTCGAACTCGAATTTTCGCAGTTTACACGGAAAACTCAAAATTTATATCAAACCGATATATATCTTGAAAATATATAACGCCGTGCTAAGTTGACGATCACGGGGGTATGATCGATGGACGTAAAGATTCTTTGCCTGGGCGTGCTCAGCCGCGGCGAGTGCTCGGGATACGAAATCCGCAAACAGTTCGAAGACGGCCCGTTCTCCCATTTTCAGGAGGCCGGTTTTGGTTCGATCTACCCGGCGCTGAAGAAGTTGACCGAGGGCGGACTGGTGACTTGCCGCGAGCATTCGCAAGATTCGCGGCCGGACAAGAAGGTCTATGCGATCGCGGCGAAGGGGCGGCAGAGCCTTTTCGATGCGGTCAATGGCGAGCCCGGCGCGGACAAACTGCGGTCGGACTTCATGTTCATGCTGTTTTTCGGCGACCTGATCGCCCCGGCCGACATCGACCACCTGATCGCCAAGCGGATCGCGATTCACAGCGCGACACTGGCGCGGCTGGAATCGTGCGGCGCGGTCATGCCGCCGAGTGAGCGTTTCGTGCTGAAATTCGGCGTCGCCATGCATCGCGCGGCCCTGCGCTACCTCGAGGACCATCGGCACGAGCTGATCGGCGCGCTCCTGCAAAAGGACGTAGCCGAATAGGACCGGCGGCCGCGGCCACCCCCGCCGCCACGGTCCATTCGTGCTCTGAGAAAGGTTGACCATGCGCCGGTCGTGGATCATCGCTGCCCTTATCGCGGTCGTAGCGACCGCCTGGATCATGTCCGGGCAGATTGGCGAATCGAACGTGACCAACGGCCAGGAGGCGACCGAACAGGCGGCGCCGGAGCGGCCGGTGCCGCAGGTTCGGGTCGAGCGGCGGTCGGCGGAGCCGATGGTCAACACGTTGGTCCTGCAGGGGAGGACCCTGGCCGACCGGAAGGTCGAGGTGCGCGCCGAGACCGTCGGGCTGATCGAGGAGATCCTGGTCGAACGGGGCGCGACGGTCGCCGCAGGCGACGTGTTGGTGCGAATCTCGGTCGATGACCGTCAGGCGCGGCTCGACGAGGCCAACGCGATGCTGCAGCAGCGGCAGATCGAATTCGACGCCGCGGCGCAGTTGAACGAGCGCGGCTATCGCGCCGACACCCAGCTGGCGCAATCCCGCGCCGCGCTGGATGCCGCGCGGGCCGATGTCGAGGTGGCTCGACTGGCGCTGGACGACTTGACGATCCGCGCGCCGTTTGCCGGCCGCGTGGAGGATCGCTACGTCGAGATCGGGGCCTATATGGACCGCGGCGATCCGGTGGCGATGATCGTCGATCTCGATCCGCTGCGCATCGCCGGTCAGGTGTCCGAGCGCTATCTCGGTCAGACCCCGCTGGGCAGCCAGGGCACCGCAAGGCTGGTGGACGGCCGCGTGGTCGACGGCATCGTCAGTTATGTCGGCATCGTCGCCGACCCGCTGACCCGCACCTACGCCGTGGAGCTTGAGATCGCCAACCCTGACGGCCGGGTTATCGAGGGCCTGACCGCCGAGCTGGAGCTGCCGATCGCGGAGGTCATGGCCCACCGGGTCTCGCCCGCCGTCTTGAGCCTGGCCGACAACGGCGAGGTCGGGGTGAAGGCGGTCGACGACGCCGACCGCGTCGTCTTCCACCCGGTCGAGATCCTCGGCGGCACCGAGGACAGTATTTGGCTGGGCGGCCTGCCCGACACCCTGACGATGATCGTCGTCGGCCAGGAGTTCGTGCAGCCGGGTCAGATTGTCCGCCCGGTGACGGTCGAAGAGATCGACGCGCCGGAGGGCACGTCGTGAATGCGCTGATCGATGCCGCGCTGAACCGGTCGCGCACCGTGATCGCCACGCTGGTGCTGCTGCTGGCCAGCGGGACGGTTGCGTATGTCACCATCCCCAAGGAGTCGGACCCCGACATCAACATCCCCATCGTCTACGTATCGATGTACCTGAAGGGCATCTCGCCCGAGGACGCCGAACGCCTGATGGTGCGGGTGATGGAGGAGGAGCTGCGCAGCATCGAGGGGGTCAAGGAGATGCGCGCCACCGCCTACGAGGGCGGCGGCAATGTGATCCTGGAGTTCGACGCCGGATTCGACGTCGACAAGGCGCTGCAAGACGTCCGCGAGGCCGTCGATCTGGCGAAGACGGACCTGCCGGAGGAGGCCGACGAGCCGGTCGTCAGCGAGGTTAATCTAAGCCTGTTCCCGGTGCTGATCGTGACCCTGTCCGGCGACGTCCCGGAGCGCACGCTGGTCAGGTTGGCGCGCGACCTGCGCGACGAGATCGAAGGCGTGCCGAGTGTGCTGGAAGTGGCGATCGGCGGCGACCGCGAGGAGATCGTCGAGATCATCGTCGACCCGCTGCTGGTCGAGAGCTACGGCCTCAACGGCAGCGAGATCGCCGCCGTGGTCAGCCGGTCGAACCGACTGGTCGCCGCCGGCACGCTGGACACCGGCAACGGTCGGTTCGCCATCAAGGTGCCCGGGCTGTTCGAGCAGCTGGAAGACATCCTGAGCCTGCCGGTCAAGGTGGAGGGCGACGGCGTCGTCGAGTTCCGCGACATCGCCAGCGTGCGCCGAACCTTCAAGGATCCCGAGGGTTTCGCCAGGGTCGACGGCTACCCGGCGGTGGCGCTGGAGGTGTCCAAGCGCACCGGTGAGAACATCATCGACACGATCGAGGCGGTGCGCACCGTGGTCGAGGCGGAGCGTGCGTTCTGGCCGGCCTCGGTCCAGGTCACCTACAGCCAGGACCGTTCGGAGGACATCCGGACGATGCTGAAGGACCTGCAGAACAATGTGATCAGCGCCATCCTGCTGGTGATGATCGTCGTCGTCGGCACGCTGGGGCTGCGCACCGCGGGACTGGTCGGCGTCGCCATTCCCGGGTCGTTTCTGACCGGCATCCTGGTGCTGTCGCTGCTGGGCCTGACGGTCAACATCGTCGTGCTGTTCTCGCTGATCCTGGCGGTCGGCATGCTGGTCGACGGCGCCATCGTGGTGACCGAATACGCCGACCGCAAGATGGCCGAGGGCCTGCACCGCAAGCAGGCCTACGCGATGGCGGCCAAGCGCATGTCGTGGCCGATCATCGCGTCGACCGCGACGACACTTGCGGCGTTCATGCCGCTGTTGTTCTGGCCGGGCATCGTCGGCGAGTTCATGAAGTTTCTGCCCATCACCCTGCTGGCGACGCTGTCGGCCTCGCTGCTGATGGCGCTGATATTCGTGCCGACGCTGGGGTCGCATTTCGGCAAGTCCGGCGGCTCCGCCAACCACCAGCGGATGCGGGCGCTGGCGGCCGGCGAGACAGTCGACCCGAAGCGGATCGGCGGGTTCACCGGCGGCTATCTCAGGGTGCTCGGCGTCGCCCTCAACCATCCCGGCAAGGTGCTTGTTCTGGCGGCCGCGGCGCTGGTCTTCGCCTGGGCCTATTTCTTCAATAACGGCAAGGGCGTGGAGTTCTTTCCCGATGTCGAGCCCGAATCGGTGATCGTCATGGTGCACGCCCGCGGCAACCTGTCGATCGACGAGAAGGACGACCTGATGCGCGAGGTCGAGGCGCAGGTGTTGACGCTGCGCGACGAGTTCGCCTCGGTCTACGCCCGCACCGGCCGCGGTGGCGACGGCCAGGACGTGGCCGAGGACGTGATCGGCCAGATCACCGTCGAGCTCAACGACTGGGACGCGCGCCGGCCGGCGGCCGAAATCCTCGACGAGATCCGCGCGCTGACCGCCGGGTTGGCCGGCATCCGGGTCGAGACCCGCGAGCCCGAGTCCGGCCCGCCGGTCGGCAAGCCCGTCCAGCTGCTGCTCAGCTCGCGCTTCCCCGACCTGCTGCCGGACGCGGTGGAGACCGTGCGAACGCACATGGAGGGGATCGCCGGTCTGGTCGACATCGAAGACGAACGGCCGATCCGCGCGATCGAATGGCAGATCTCGGTCGACCGGTCGCAGGCGGCGAAATACGGCGTCGACCTGACCGGCGTCGGCGACTCGATCAAGCTGGTGACGAACGGGCTGATCATCGGCGCGTACCGGCCCGACGACAGCGACGACGAGATCGACATCGTCGTGCGTTATCCAGAGGAATGGCGCAGCATCCAGCAGCTCGACAATGTTCGCGTGTCGACTGGACTGGCCAGCGTGCCGATCAGCAATTTCGTCGAGCGCACGCCGCAGCCCGAGGTCGGCACCCTGCGCCGGGTCGACGCGCGGCGGGCGATGACCGTGCGGGCCGACGTGCGCGACGGGGTGCTGGCCGACACCATCGTGCAGCTTCCGAGTTGATCAATGCCAGCGGGTCCACCGAGATGCTTGTATTGGCCGGATCGAATGCAGCGGAGGAATAACCCCATCGAGGGAGCAGTCCACCGACCCAAGCCTCTAACTGATCCGGATATCCGTCCGGTGTAGGCCAAATCATTGGCAAGTGTCC
>JAZFQW010000173.1:0-7086 GCA_036445335.1 Alphaproteobacteria bacterium
ACTACGCCGGCGCATCGGGGCATCGTGACTTCGTGGTGAAATGACCGACAGCTGGAAGCATGTGCCGGCCCCGGCATCATTCGATGCGTGCGGCTGGTCGAGCGCGCCGTTTCGGATCGCCCTTGGCAGGGCGGCCGGCGGGGCATAATTATACCAAAGATCGCTGATAGTGACCCATTTGACCGGTTCCCTTGCCCGCTCGCTGCGTTGTGCTCCGCTTGCGGTGCGCAGGCACCGCGGCGCGAACCGCGCCTGACGAGTGGACAAGGGAACCCGGTCAAATGGGTCACTATCAGCGATCCTTGGTATTACCGCCGATTGAGGATGGCGTGGTACGGCTCGGCGGCGCCGACGCCGTAGCAAACGAATACGACCCGCCGGATCGTCTGGTCGGTCTCAAGGTAGCGCCGGACTTCGGCGACGGCGATGCCGGCGGCGCGCTCGGCCGGAAAGCAGAAGGCGCCGGTGCTGATGGCCGGGAAGGCGACCGACGTCAGTGCGCGGCCCGCGGCGATCTCCAGCCCCCGACGGTAGCAGCTCGCCAACAGCGCGTCCTCGTCCGCTTTTCCGCCGCGCCAGATCGGCCCGACGCAGTGGATGACGTGCCCCCGCCGGCAGGTCGTACCCCTTGGTGATCTTGCAGTCGCCCGTGGGACAGCCGCTGAGCGTCCGGCATTCCTCCAACAGGCGGTGTCCCGCCCGATCATGGATCGCGCCATCCACACCACCGCCCCCCAGCAGGCTTCGGTTGGCGGCGTTGACGATGGCGTCGACGGCCAAGCCGGTGATGTCCCCGACAAACAGCTCCATGCGCTCAACCGGGTTCGTTATCGGCATCCTCCCTATCGCCTGACGCCTTCGCGGCCACGGTTGCGCCTCCCGCCGGGCGGTGTCCGTCACGGATACAGGCGCTCGGTCCGCCAGCCGCCGCCGGCGCGCAGGTAAACCAGCCGGTCGTGCAGGCGGAACTGGCGGTCGCGCCAGAATTCGATGCGTCGCGGGATCAGCCGGAAGCCCGACCAGTAGGACGGCCGGGGAATCTCGCCCATCGGGTATCTTGCCGTCACCTTGGCGATCCGCCCGACCAGCTCCGCCCGCGACTTCAGCGGCCGCGACTGCCGCGACGCCCAGGCGCCGATCTGCGATCCGCGCGGCCGGCTGTGGTAGTACGCGTCGGCCTCCGCCGCGTCGACCGGCCCGACCGCGCCGTCGACGCGCACTTGCCGGCGCAGGCTCTTCCAATAGAAGCACAGCGCGGCGTTCGGGTTGGCCAGCAGCTCGACGCCCTTGCGGCTCTCCAGGTTGGTGTAGAAGACCAGGCCGCGATCGCCCGCCCCCTCCGCGTCGACCCCCTTCAGCAGCACCATGCGGGCCGACGGCACCCCGTCGGGCGTCGCGGTGGCCAGGGTCATCGCGTTGGCGTCGTTGGGCTCGGTCCGCTCGGCCTCGGCGAACCATTCGGCGAACAGCGCGAACGGATCGTCCAGGCCGGCCAATTCGCCTTCGGCCGCTTCGGTCATGGCATCTCGTCACATATTTTGGACACAGTTACGACTATTTTGCCGCATACCCTAGGGCAAATGACGCAATACTCTGGGGACTGCGGCGCCGCAGGCCGGGTTATCATCTTGCGCCTCTGCGTCCATCCAACGGTACGCACCAGGAGAGACATGGCATGAAAGTCAAAGTCATCATTCCCGCCCTCGTGGCGGCCTTCGCGCTGACTGCCTGCACCGGCGACGCGGGGCAGAAGCAGACCATCGGCGCGTTGGGCGGTGCGATCGCCGGCGGCGTCATCGGCTCGCAGTTCGGCGGCGGTTCCGGCCAGCTGATCATGACCGGCATCGGCACCCTGCTGGGCGCCTGGGCCGGCAGCGAGATCGGCGCCTCGCTGGACCGGGCCGACCAGGCCTACGCCGCGCAGGCGGCGCAGACCTCCTTCGAGAACTCGCCGACTGGCCAGGCGACGACCTGGCGCAACCCCGATTCCGGGCACTACGGCACGATCACGCCGACCAATACGGTGCAGCGCGGCGGATCGGTGTGCCGCGAGTTCACCCAGTCGATCTATGTCGACGGCCGCTCGGAGACCGCGGTCGGCACCGCCTGCCGCAACCCCGACGGCACCTGGAGCATCGTCCAGAGCTGACCGGCAGGACATGCGGCAACCGACGGCGCCCGGGCGTGATGTCGCCGACCGTGGCCGCGCCGCAACGCGGTCGGCGACCATTGGCAGACCGGGCCGTCAGGACCATCTATTACGCGGCCGCGCCGCCCAACGCGGTCTAGGAGCCTGTCGGAGTAATGCTTATGGTCCGCACCGCGTTTTCAAGGGTTTGGGACGTCGTCTGGCGCCGCTCGCGATGCGCCGGGCATCGCCGCGCGACGCCATCCTAGCCCAAGCCCTTGAAAACGCGGTGCGGACCATAAGCATTGCTCGGACAGGCTCCTAGGTGCATGGACGGTAATCGAGGCGTTGGATGCGCAACCCCTACGACGTGATCGGCGTTCCCCGGTCGGCAAGCCAGGAAGACATCAAGAAGGCCTATCGCAAGCGCGCCAAGGAACTGCATCCCGATACCCATCCCGGCGACCGGCGGGTCGAGCAGCGCTTCAAGGAGGTCTCCGCCGCCCACGACATCCTCGGCGACGAGAAGAAGCGCGCCCGCTTTGACCGCGGCGAGATCGACGCCGATGGCCGCGAACGGCCCGAATACGCGTTTCACCGGGCGTACGGCGCCGCCAACCGCGGCGCCAAGGCCCCCGGCGGCTTCAGCGCGCACGACATCTTCGACGAGCTGTTCGGACAGGGCGGGGTCAAGACCAAGGGGGCGAACGTCTCCTACACGCTGACCGTCGACTTCCTCGACGCCGCGCGCGGCGCCAGGCGGCGCGTCGTGCTGTCGGGCGGGCGCAGCCTCGAGGTCAACATTCCGCCCGGCACCGAGCACGGCCAGACCCTGCGGCTGAAGGGCCAGGGCATGGCCGGCATGGGCGGCGGCGCGGCCGGCGACGCGCTGATCGAGATCCACGTCGCGCCGCACCGCCACTTCACCCGCGACGGCCGCGACATCCTGATCGAAGTCCCGGTGACCCTGCACGAGGCGGTCCTGGGCGCCAGCATCGAGGTGCCGACGATCGACGGTAAGGTCGCGGTCAAGGTGCCGCGTGGCGCCAACAGCGGCACCCAGCTGCGCCTGAAGGGCAAGGGCATCGTCGACGGCAAGGCCGAGCGCGGCGACCAGTACGTCAAGCTGAAGGTGATGCTGCCCAACCCGCCCGACGAAGACCTGACGAAGTTCCTCGACGGCTGGCGGCCCAAGCGCCCCTACGACCCGCGCAAGAAGGCCCGGCTGGTCTAAGCTTGGACGGCCGTCGCCGTGGACCCTGCCCGACAGGACCCCATTGCGGGAGTTCTAAGACGCCGCGCAGATCACAACCACCCAGCCGCCTGGATCGAATGGTCAGGCCTCACGGCCTGCCGGCGGCGCGCGTGTCGAGCGGCACCGGTTCGGCGGCACTGTCGTCCGGCTCGGCGACCAGCGCGTCCAGCGTGACCGCCAGCACCTCCTGCTGGCGGCGGTCGGCCAGGTGCAGCAGGTCGTCCAGCCGCCGGCACCACGGCGCGTCCAGCCCCTTGATGCCGTCGACCGTGCCGCGCAGCCCGATCCTCAGTGCCTGCATCAGGTCATACAGCGTGGCCTCGGTCAGGTCGCGCGACACCAGCCAGCGGTCGCTGGCGGTGCGCTCCACGAAGCGGCCGCGGCGCAGCTTGTCGAGGATGCCCTCCAGCATCGAGCCGCTGACCGGCACGTGGCGCAGCAGCGTCTTGCGCTTCATCGCGACCCCCAGCCGGTTGGCGGCGGCAAGCTCGCGCAGCACCGCGAAGGCGAGCGCGACCCGCTGGATCGGCGGCATACGGTCGATGTCGCCACCCAGCAGCCGGCCGGCGCGCCAGTCCGGCAGGACCGCCGCCACCAGCGCCCCCAGCAGCACGATCGACCAGGCGAGATAGAGCCAGACCAGGAAGATCGGGATCGTCGACAGGGCGCCGTAGATCGTCTCGTAGACCGGGAAAGTCGTCAGGTAGAAGGCGAATCCGGACTTCGACAGCTCGAACAGCACCGCCGCCAGCAGCCCGCCGATCGCCGCGTCGACGCCGTGCACCGGCCGGTTGGGAATGATCCGGTACAGCACCGCGATGCCGATGAACTCGAAGAACCCCGGCAGCAACCCCACGAAGGGCCGCCAGCCCAGCACATCGACCCCCAGATCGGCGTCGGCGACGAACTGGTTGGTGACCGACAGGCTGGCGGTGAACATCAGCGGCGTCAGCGTCAGGATCGCCCAGAACGACAGCAACCGGACCAGCCACGGGCGCGATTCGCGGACCCGCCAGATCTCGTTGAAGGCCGATTCGATGGTCGCCAGCAGCAGCACCGCGGTCACGATCAGGGCGACGACGCCGACCGCGGTCAGCTTGCCGGCATTGCCGACGAACGTCTCCAGATAGTCCCTCACGGCCGCGCCGACCTGCGGCACCAGGTTGTTGAAGATCAACTCCTGAGCGCTGGCCTGCATGTCCTGGAACGCCGGGAAGGCGGACAGGATGGTGACCGTGATGGTCATCAGCGGCACCAGCGCCAGCAGCGACGTGAAGGTCAGCGCGGCCGCCGCCTGCGGGCAGTGATGCTCGGCGAACCGGCGCGCGGCATAGCGCGCCAGGGTCCACAGGTCGCCGGCGACGTGCGCCGCGATGGCGACCGGCCGCGGTGCCTGGGCGCCGGTCACGGCCGCCCCGGGCGGCGTCGCGGCGGGCCTGGCGGCCTGCGTTTGACCGGCCTCGCCATTCGTGTAGGATCAGCGCGCCCGACCGCGGCAGTGCTCCCGTTACGAGGCAGTCGCATGACCGTCCCCTCCCCGCTCATGGCCGGCAAACGCGGCCTGATCATGGGCGTCGCCAATGATCGCTCGATCGCCTGGGGCATCGCCAGAGCATGCGCCGCGCAGGGTGCCGAGCTGGCCTTCACCTACCAGGGTGAGGCGCTGGCCAAGCGTGTCAAGCCCCTGGCCGAATCGGTCGGGTCGCGCGTGGTGCTGCCCTGTGACGTCGCCGACGAGGACAGCATCGACGACGCCTTCGAGATGCTGGGCGACGCGTTCGACGGGCTCGACTTCCTGGTTCACGCCATCGCCTTTTCCGACAAGGCCGAACTGGACGGGATGTACCTGGACACCTCGCGGGAAAACTTCCTGAAGACCATGGACATCTCCTGCTACAGCTTCACCGCGGTCGCCCAGCGCGCCGTGCCGATGATGCATCACGGCGGCAGCCTGGTCACGCTTACCTATTACGGCGCCGAGCGGGTGATGCCGCATTACAACGTCATGGGCGTCGCCAAGGCGGCGCTGGAGGCCAGCGTGCGCTATCTGGCGGTCGATCTGGGCGGCCGCGGCATCCGCGTCAACGCGATCTCGGCCGGCCCGATCAAGACCCTGGCGGCCAGCGGCATCGGCGACTTCCGCTATATCCTTAGATGGAACGAGCTGAACGCACCGTTAAAGCGCAACGTCACGACCGAGGAGGTCGGCCGCGCCGGCCTCTACCTGCTCAGCGACCTCGGCAGCGGGGTCACCGGCGAGGTCCACCATGTCGACTGCGGCTACCACACCGTCGGCATGGTCGCGGTCGACAGCGCCGCCGCCACCGCCGAGTTGCTCCAGGGGCTGGCGCCGAAGGCCTGAGCGACGCAGTCATGAGATCGCGGTGACTCCCGCCTGATCGTTCCACCGTACGAGGCGTCCGGAGTCGACGATGGCCGGCAACAGCTTCGGAACACTGTTCCGCTTCACCACCTGGGGCGAGAGCCACGGGCCGGCGATCGGCTGCGTCGTCGACGGCTGCCCGCCGCGGATCGCACTGTCCGAGCCCGACATCCAGTCCCACCTGGACCGCCGCCGGCCCGGCCAGTCGCGCCATACCACCCAGCGCCGCGAGCCCGACCGGGTGAAGATCCTGTCCGGCGTGTTCGAGGGCGTCACCACCGGCGCGCCGGTGTCGCTGCTGATCGAGAACAAGGACCAGCGGTCCAAGGACTACGGCGACATCGCGCGCAAGTTCCGCCCCGGCCACGCCGACTACACCTATTGGGCCAAATACGGCATCCGCGATTATCGCGGCGGCGGCCGATCGTCGGCGCGGGAGACCGCGAGCCGGGTCGCCGCCGGCGCCGTCGCGCGCAAGGTGCTGGGCGAGGCCGTCGCGGTGCGCGGGGCGCTGGTGCGGATGGGGCCGCACCGGATCGACCGCGACAAGTGGGACTGGGACGAGGTCGGCAACAACCCGTTCTTCTGCCCCGACGCGGTCGCCGCCGCCCAGTGGGCGGACTACCTGGACGGCATCCGCAAGGCCGGCTCCAGCATCGGCGCGGTGATCGAGGTGGTCGCCTCGGGCGTGCCGGCCGGCCTCGGCGACCCGGTCTACGACAAGCTCGACGCGGGGCTCGCCACCGCGATGATGTCGATCAACGCGGTCAAGGGGGTGGAGATCGGCGCCGGCTTCGCCGCCGCGGCGCTGACCGGCGAGGACAACGCCGACGAGATGCGCGCCGGCAACGAGGGCCGGCCGCGCTTCCTGTCCAACAACGCCGGCGGCGTGCTGGGCGGCATCTCCACCGGCCAGGACGTGGTGGTGCGGTTCGCGGTCAAGCCGACCAGCTCGATCCTCACCCCGCGCCGCACCGTCGACGTCGACGGCGCCGAAACCGACATCGTCACCAAGGGCCGCCACGACCCCTGCGTCGGCATCCGCGCCGTCCCGGTCGGCGAGGCGATGATGGCCTGCGTCCTGGCGGACGCGCTGTTAAGGCAGCGGGCGGTGGGGGGGTGAGGTGGGGCGCCGCAGGGATGGCATGCGGTATCAATATAGATAGTGTGTCCCAACAAAATCCGGACTTGTCACCAACCACGGAAAGGTCTCCAGGTCGTAGGGCGGGCTACACCCCGTCATAGTTGTAATCGTCCTGCCAGCTTTTCCCGTACAGCCCGGAAGCCTTGATGGCATCGAACAGCGGCTTCGCCTCGCTT
>JAZFQW010000174.1:0-2219 GCA_036445335.1 Alphaproteobacteria bacterium
ACCTTCTCGCTGATCCGGCTGGTGCAGGGCGATCCTATAGAACTGTATGTTGGCGAGCTCGGTATCAATCCGGAACTGCACGCGATGCTGCGCGCCGAGCTGGGCCTCGACCGGCCGCTGCTGGAACAGTATGGGATCTATATGTGGGACGTGCTGCAGGGCGACCTGGGCCGTTCAGTGGTCACCCGCAAGCCCGTCATAGAAGAGTTTTTCACGCTGTTCCCGGCGACCGTGGAGCTGGCGGCCTGCGCCATGATCCTGGCGCTGCTGATCGGCCTGCCGGCCGGCATCCTGGCGGCGACGCGGCGCGGCACGGCTTTCGATCACATGGTGATGGGCGCCTCGCTGACCGGCTATTCGATGCCGATCTTCTGGTGGGCGATCCTGCTGATCCTGGCGTTTTCGGTGAATCTGGGATGGACCCCGGTGTCGGGTAGGATTTCGGTGCTGTACTTTATCCAGCCGATCACCGGCTTCATGCTGATCGACACGCTGTTGTCGGACGAGCCCGGCGCCTTCACCTCGGCGGTCCGCCACTTGATCCTGCCGGCGATCGTGCTGGGAACGATTCCGCTGGCGGTGATCGCGCGCATGACCCGGTCGTCGATGCTGGAGGTGCTGGGCGAGGACTATATGCGCACCGCCCGCGCCAAGGGGCTGGCACCGGTGCGCATTACCGGACTGCACGGCTTGCGCAATGCGCTGATCCCGGTCGTCACGGTGATCGGCCTGCAGGTCGGCGTGCTGCTGACCGGCGCGATCCTGACCGAGACTATCTTCGCCTGGCCGGGGATCGGCAAATGGTTGATAGAGGCGATCCGCCGCCGCGATTATCCGACGCTGCAGGGCGGCGTGCTGCTTGTCGCCGTCACGGTGATCATGGTCAGCCTGGCCGTGGACATCCTGTACGGCATCATCAACCCGCGCATCAGCCGCGCCAAATGACCCGATGACGGAACACGTAAAAATCGGCGGCGATACGGCTGCGATCTGGGACGATGAGACGTCGACCGGGGCGCCGCCGCACCCGATCGCCGAGTTCTGGGGCTATTTTCGGGTCAACAACGGCGCGGTAGTGGGGCTGGTCACCATCAGCCTCATTCTGGCGTCGGCGGTATTCGCCGACCAGCTGGCGCCGCATCCGCCCAACCAGCAGTTTCGCGACGCGCTGCTGAACCCGCCATTCTGGATGGCCGGCGGCACGACCGAGTACCTGTTGGGCACCGACGATCTCGGCCGCGATATCCTGTCGCGCCTGCTCTACGGCGCCCGGCTGTCGATGCTGATCGGCTTGATCGTGGTCACCCTGTCGCTGTCGGTCGGCATCGTCCTGGGGCTGACCGCCGGCTTCTTCCGCGGCGTCGTCGAGATCGTCATCATGCGCGCGATGGACATCATGCTGGCGCTGCCGTCGCTGCTGCTGGCCATCGTGATCGTGGCCGTGCTCGGACCCAGCCTGACCAACGCGATGATGGCCGTGGCCATCGTGGTCCTGCCGCACTATGTCCGGCTGACCCGGGCGGCGGCGATCAACGAGCGGTCCAAGGACTATGTCACGGCCGCCAAGGTCAGCGGCGCCGGCGCGCTGCGGCTGATGGTCATCACCGTACTGCCGAACTGCGCGGCGCCCTTGATCGTGCAGGCGACGCTGGGGTTCTCCACCGCGATCCTGGACGCCGCGGCACTTGGGTTCCTCGGCCTCGGCGCGCAGCCTCCGACGCCGGAATGGGGCACGATGTTGGCCAACGCGCTGCAGTTCATCCAGCGCGCCTGGTGGGTGGTGACGTTCCCCGGGCTGGCCATCCTGATCACCGTGCTGTCGTTCAATCTGCTGGGCGACGGCCTGCGCGACGCCCTCGACCCAAAGCTGAAGCGCTGATGCCCCTGCTGGAGATCCGCAATCTGACCGTCGAGTTCCCCACCGCGGCCGGCACGTTCCGCGCGGTCGACGGTGTCGACGTGACGATCGACGAGCGCGAGCTGTTGGGGATGGTCGGCGAGTCCGGCTCGGGCAAGAGCATGACCATGCTGGCGCTGATGGGGTTGGTGCCGCCGCCGGGAAACGTGACCGCCGATCGCATCGACTTCGACGGAAAGAGCCTGCTCGGCATGACCAGGCGCCAGCGCCGGCAGTTCACCGGCAAGGACGTCGCGATGATCTTCCAGGAGCCGATGACCAGCCTCAACCCGTGTTTCACGGTCGGCTTCCAGATCATGGA
>JAZFQW010000175.1:0-2673 GCA_036445335.1 Alphaproteobacteria bacterium
GGGCGGCACGGCGCCGATCGCCCCGACGCCGACCGGAACCAGGCTCGTGCACTCGCCGAGCCAGACGACGCCTGGCGACATCATCGCGCGGCAGTTCATCGACGGCCCCATCATCGTCGGCGAGTCGAAGGCCAAGCACACCGCGGTGGCCGCAGTCATCAGCGAGGGCTACGACGAAGCCCAGGGCGACGAACAGCTGCCGCCAAAGTACTGGGAATCGCACATGCACTACTTCGGCGAGCTCAAGAAGCGTGTGCAGGCAACCAGCAGGGACAGCGAAGACGGCGGCGACGAGACCGATGAGTCCGCGCCGGCCGAGGATGAGTAAGGACCCTGGGTCCTTTTTGCGCGCTCTCGCGACGCTTGCGCTGCTCACCGGTTGTGGGTCCGACAATCCCCACGTCGTCCTCTACGTCTCCGCCGACGACCACGTCGCCCGACCGATCATTAAGGCGTTCGAGCAACAGTCGGGCATCCGCGTCGACATGGTCGGCGACACGGAGCAGAAGAAGACGATCGGCCTTGTGCGGCGTCTTCTCGCAGAGAAGGACAATCCACAGGCCGACGTCTTCTGGTCGTCGGAGGTCTTCAACACCATCCGTCTGGCCGACGAGGGCGTGCTCGCCGAGCATGACTCCGCGATCGCCGGCGACCGCCCGTCCGCGTTCCGCGATCCGCTGCGTCGCTGGTACGGCTTCGCCGCCCGCGCACGTGTCATCGTCTACGCGCCGGACCGCGTCGCCGCCGCCGACGTGCCGCGCACGTGGATGGGTCTCACCAATCCCAGGTTCCGCGGCAGGATCGTCATGGCCGATCCGCGCTTCGGCACAACCGGCGGGCATCTCGGCGCGATGAAGGTCTACTGGACAAGGCTCGCCGGCGTGTCCTACTACGAAGCGTTCCTGATCGGCCTGGCCGACAACGAGGTTCGCCTGCTGCCCGGCGGCAACGCGGGCGTGGTCCGCGCGGTCGCCGACGGCGAGGCCGACTTGGGCCTGACGGACACCGACGACGTCTGGGCGGCGCTGGCCGCCGGTCATCGCGTGCGGCTGACCTACCCGCGGCACGCGATCGACGGCGTCAGCGACGGCGGGACGCTGCTGATCCCCAACACCGTCGCGCTTGTCGCCGGTGGCCCGAACCCGGCCCAGGCGTCCGCGCTGGTCGACTTCCTGCTCGGCGAGCAGGTCGAGCGCATGCTCGCCGGATCTGTCTCCCACAATGTGCCGGTACGGGCGGCGGTCGCCGCGGACTCTTCGGAGTACGCCGTGCCCGATCCGTTGAAAGTCAGCCTGCCGCGGGTCGCCGTCGTCATGCCCGGCGCCATCGACGCGGCCATGCGTCTGCTCGACCGGTCCGATGCGCCGTAGCGGGTGGATCCTTCCCGCCGCCGCGCTCGCCGCGTGGATCGCGGCGGTCGGCTACCCGGCCCTCGCCCTGATGCCGACGGTCGTTGAGGCCCAACCCGCGGAGGTTGCCGCGCGAAACATGGCCTCGCTGTTCATGACCAGCTTCGCGTGGGCACTGTCGGTGGCCATCGCCGCTGTCGCGGTGGCCTGGGTGCCGGGTCGACTGCTTGGTCGTTCGGTCGCCCGCCGTTGGTACCTGCCGATGTCGGCCCTCATGCTCGCGCCGATCTGCGTGCCCGCCTACGTCGTTTTCTATGCCTGGTGGCAGGCGTGGCCGGCGGACTCCGCCCTCTATCAGTGGGCGGTCGACCACGACGCGATCCAGTGCGTCAAGGCGGCCACACTGTTCATCGGGCTGCTGTGCTGGTCGTGGCCCGTGGCGGCCTGGTGCGTGGCGGGGTTCGCGGCCGCCGAACCCGCCCACCGCGACGAACTGCTCCGCCTCGACGGTGCGGGTCCGGTGCGCCGGCTCATCGAGATGGGCCGCAATGACTGGCGGGGGCTTGCGCTTGGCGGGCTGATCGTGTTCCTGTTCGTTTTCAACAACACGACCAGCTTTGACATCGCGCAGATCTTCACCTTCGGCTACGAACTCAGCGCGCTCGAGAACGAGCTGGACGCGGGTGTGCGCGTCATCATGATGGCCGCGGCGCCGGCGATTGCCATGGCGGCCGTCGGCGTCGCCGCGATCTGGTGGCTGCTTGGTCGTGGCCACACGGAGCTTGCGACACGACCGGCCGCCCCGACACGCCCGGCGATGATTGTGACCGCCGTCTTCTGGCTGGTGTCCGTGGCATTGCCGGTCGGGCTGTTCATCGCCAACCTCACAGTCCAGGTCAACGTGACGACCTTCGTACGCCTCTACGGCCGTGACCTGGCGAACACGCTCGCCACCGCGGGGGTGTCGGCCGTGGTGACGGCGATCGTGGCGGTCGGCCTCGCCGCGGCCTGGCAGGACCATCGCCGATGGGTCCGGGCCGCTGCGGACGTGCAGGCGATCGGCTGGCTGGTGGCTGCCGTCGTGCCCGCGACAACGGTGGGCGTGGCGCTTGAAGCCGCGTACAACCGGCCGGGCCTCGACGCCGCCGTGTACACGAGCCCGGCGATCCTGGTGGTCGGGGCCCTCGCCCGCTACGGATTCATCGCGGCGCTGCTGGCGCGGTGGGTGAGCTTGCGCGAGCCCCGAGCGCTGCGCGACATGCGCCGCCTCGACGGCGCCGACACGCTCGTCGGCTACGTGGTGGCCGCGTGGCCGCGTCTGGTC
>JAZFQW010000176.1:0-3769 GCA_036445335.1 Alphaproteobacteria bacterium
TCACGCCGCTTGACGGATGCGATGGCATCGCGCCGCGCGGCGTTCCTACACTGTCGGCGCGACAGCGCCGCGCAGACCGTGGCCAGTGTGAGAAGTGCGGGCTAGGCCCGCCTGTCATCGGGACGGCTCGGTCCCGACGTCGAGGTCGCGCCGGGGCGGGCCGGCATAGGTCCAGATCATGTCGCGCGGGATGGGTCCCTTGTTGCGCCCGCCCTGTTGGGTCTGCTCCCAGGCGTGGGCCAGGATGCCGACCGAGCGCGACAGGCAGAACAGCCCCCGCGCCAGCGCCGGCGCGAACCCCAGCTCGGCGTAGATCACCGCGGTGGCGCCGTCGATGTTCATCGGGATCGCCCGCCCCTTGCGCGCCGCGATCTCCGCCTCGACCCGGCGGCCGATCTCGGCGAAGCGCCCGGACACATGGCCAGCGGCCGCCGCCTCGTCGACCAGCTCGAGCAGGCGCGGGGCACGCGGATCGACGGGATGGAACCGGTGACCGAACCCCGGCACGAACCTGCCCCCCGACGCGAAGAAACCGTCCAACACCTTGGCCGCCGCCGCGGCCGGCGACAGGCCGTCGCGGCGTGCCCGGTCGATCTCCAGATAGAGCTCGACCGCCTGTTCGCCGGCGCCGCCGTGCACGTCGCCCAGCACGTTGACGGCCGACGCGACGGCGCTGTTGAGGCCGATGCCGCAGGTCGCCGCCATGCGCGCGATGGCGATGCTGGGCGCCTGCGGGCCGTGGTCGACCGCCGACATAAGCACGGCGTCCAGCAGCCGGACTTGTGCCGGCGACGGCAGCTCGCCGCGGGTCATCAGCCAGACCATCCCGGCGAAGCCGACAGAGCCGATCAGCTGCTCGATGGGATAGCCGCGATAACGGATGACGCCGGGCTCCATCTCGATGATGTCGGTGGTCCACCAGTCGCGGACGCGTCTGTCGGTCGCGTCGGTCATATGACCCCCTCCGCCCGCAACCGGGCGATCTCGCCGGCGCCGAGCCCCAGCTCGCCATAGACCTCGTCGTTGTGCTGGCCGAGTCGCGGCGGCGGCGCGGCGACCGCGGCGGGCTCGCCGTCCAGCTTGAAGCCCGTGCGCACGACGCGGACGTCGCGCTCCAGCCCGGGAACGTCGGCGAACCGGGCGACCATGCCGCGGTCGCGCACCTGCGGGTGGTCGAGTATGTCGGGAACCGACAGGACCGGGCCCGACGGCACGCCGCGTGCGTTCAGCGCATCGACCCAGACCGCCGCCCCGGCGGCGGCGAGAGCATTCTCGATCTCCGTCTTCAGCGCATAGCGGTTGCGCTTGCGATCGTCGCGCTCGCGGAACTCCGGGTGGTCGATCAGGTCGTCGCGGCCGATGACCCGGCACACCGCCTCGAACTGCTCCTGCGTGTTGGCGGCGATGTTGATCGGGCCGTCGGCGGTCCGGAACGTGCCCGACGGCGCGGCGGTGAAGTTCTCGTTACCGAACGGCCGCGGCGTCTGCCCGCCGATCAGGTAGTTGGACACGACCCAGCCCATTGTGGCCAGGGTGGCCTCCAGCATCGACACGTCGATGACCACGCCGCCGGTCCGGTCGCGGCCGGCCAGCGCGCCGGCGATGGCGAACGCGGCGGTCATTCCGCCGATGGCGTCGGCGATCGGGTAGCCGACCCGGTAGGGTGCGGTGTCCGCCGACCCGGTGATGCTCATGACCCCCGACATGCCCTGGATGATCTGGTCGTAGGCCGGCAGGTCGCGCAGCGGCCCGTCCTGTCCGAAACCCGAGATCGCGCAGTAGATCAGCGTCGGGTTCTCCGCCTTGAGGACGTCGCACCCCGCGCCCAGCCGATCGAGCACGCCGGGGCGGAAGTTCTCGACAAGAACATCGGCGCCGCGCACCAGCCGCTTCAGCAGCGCCTTGCCCTCGGCCTTCTTGAGGTTGAGGGTGATCGACCGCTTGCCCGGGTTCTGCGCCAGGAAAGAGATCCCCATGAGCCGCTTGTTGAGCGCCGAGTCGACCCCGAGCTGACGGGCGAGATCCCCCCTGCCCGGCACCTCCACTTTGATAACGTCGGCACCGAGATGCGCAAGCTGGTGGCAGCAGAACGGTCCGGCCAGCACGTTCGTCAGGTCGAGGACCCTGATGCCATCGAGTGGCCTGGACGCCATGCCGCCTCCACTACCGATATCGTGATACCGCGAGACGCGATGTCGCGCGGATCGACGGCGACGATTTCGCGATTTTGTTCTGCCTGACAGAACATCGTGCTATTATACAAATTCGTTCTTATAGTCGCAATACAATTCTGTGCAATGCAACGCTGACGGGTGCGTTGACAGCAACCGATTGAGATCGGAGGAAATCCATGGCGCACGATCGAGTCGAGGCGGTCGAACGGGCCCTTACCGTGCTGGCGGCCTTCGACCCCGAAGTCCGCGCGCTCAGCCTCGCGGAGCTCGCGGCGGCGACCGGCTTCTACAAGAGCACGATCCTGCGCCTGGCCCGCTCGCTGGAGCGCTTCGGGTTCCTGATCCGGGCGCCCGACGGGTCCTTCAGGCTGGGCCCGGAGCTGTGGCGCCTGGGGTCGCTCTACCGGCGCGACCACGACCTGGGCGAATATGTCCGCCCGGCGCTGCGGCGGTTGCGCGACCAGTCCGCCGAATCGGCCTCGTTCTATATCCGCGACGGCGACCGCCGGGTCTGCCTCTACCGCATCGACTCGACCCGCGAGATCAGGCATCACCTCGACGAAGGGACCCAACTTCCCCTCGACCGCGGCGCCGCCGGCCACGTGCTGCTGGCCCTGGGCGGCGAGCCCGGCGACCGCTACGACCGGATCCGTCGCCGCGGATACGACATATCGCTCGGCGAGCGCGACCCCGACGTCGCCGCCGTCGCGGTCGCCGTGGTGACCGCCGACCGGACTCTTCGAGGTGCACTCGCGCTGTCGGGCCTCAGGTCGCACTTCGACAAGGCGTTTCGGAAGAAGTGCGTCGGATGGTTGATCGCCGCCGCGACGGACCTGTCGGCGAGCCTGAGCCATCTGTCGCCCTGAGCGCGCGGCGAAGACGAAAGCCGGCTAGTGTCTCAGTTTGAAACTCTGCCGAAACAACGCCCGGAACGTCGGCTTTTCAGCGGATCATGACTGCTTTGCGCCCAACGGCAGACCTTTGCGCACGGTCATCGGTACAGCCGGTTATGACCCACAGCGGAAGTCAAAGCATTCACGACAGATTGCCGCACTCCTCGACAGATGACGACAACATCATCGTATGGGCGAGTGCCAGATTGGCACTTTTCAGCCATTCTTGGACCCATTCAGGCAAGGTATGCTGTCGCATTCCACCATAGATTGCGACAGGTCGGCAGGCCAAGGTCGTGGTGGCCGGGTTCGTCAAGTCTGCGAACGGGCAAACTGCGACGCTGGCGAATCTTGCGCCGATTTCCGGCGAAGTTAATGGTGCCTTTAACATGCCACGCCATGCTGCGAGCGGCGGCTACGTCGCGCATTCCCGCCGTTCGGACTGTGGTCATTGTTTGATGGACCATGGGTTTGGTGGACCATGGTTGTGCGGCGGAACCGATATCAAGAGCGAACCAGGGCAGCGCCCGCAGATGGTCGTGGCTTCCGATGCATCGTGATATGAGAAAAATAACATAATGAAGCGATTCAAGGACTGGAGCATCCGCAGCAAGCTCACTATACCGCTGTTCGCGGTCATGTTTCTCGGCGGCAGCGGGGTCACTTTGTCCCTCATTGAAATGCGTGACGCGATCATGAACG
>JAZFQW010000177.1:0-2237 GCA_036445335.1 Alphaproteobacteria bacterium
ACCAGCGTCGCCGGCACATGCGATCGACGGACCGCGGCGCGCGCGATCGACCGGACGGTGGGTCATCGACCGCACCCCGATGGCGGCCGCGCCCCGGCCACCCGATACGGCGGATAGGCGGCGATCATGGAGCCGCAGACGGTGGAATGGATCGACCCGATCGCGTTCGAGATCGGGCCGCTGGCGATCCGCTGGTACGCCCTGGCCTATCTGGCCGGGTTCATCGGTGGCTGGCGCTACTGCATCCATCTGGCGCGGCAGGTCAAGGCGCGGCCGACGCCGGAGGAAATGGACGACTATCTGGTGTGGGCCGTCCTCGGCACGGTGCTGGGCGGGCGCCTCGGCTACGTGCTGTTCTACGGCTTCGAGACCTATGCCGCCGATCCGATCGAGATCGTGATGATCTGGCGCGGCGGGATGTCTTTCCACGGCGGGCTGGTCGGCGTCATCGTGTCGATGATCCTGTACGCCCGGCGGCGCGGCTTCTCGTTATTCGCCATCAGCGATCTGGTCGCCACGGCGACGCCGATCGGACTGTTCTTCGGTCGGCTGGCGAATTTCGTCAACGGTGAGCTGTACGGCCGTCCCACCGACCTGCCGTGGGGCGTGGTCTTTCCCGGCAGCGAGGGCGTGCCGCGCCACCCCAGCCAGCTGTACGAATCGTTCCTGGAAGGGCTGGTGCTGTTGGTCGTGCTGGCGGTGCTGGCCCGGCGCGACGACGTCCGCCGTCGGCCGGGCACGCTGGGCGGGATCTTCCTGGTGGGCTACGGCCTGGCGCGGTTCACGGTGGAGTTCGTGCGCCAGCCCGACAAGCTGCTGCCTGAGCTTTGGGAACTGGGATACGTGTGGTGGGATATCACCATGGGGCAACTGCTGTCGCTGCCGATGATCGCGTTGGGACTGTGGCTGATCGTCCACGCCCGGCGGCGGCGGCCGATGGCGCTGGCGCGGTGACGCCGCTGCTGGAGCTGTTGCGCCGACGGATCGCCGTGGACGGACCGATGACCGTCGCCCACTTCATGGCCACGGCGCTGGGCCACCCCCGGCACGGCTATTACATGAAGCGCGACCCGCTCGGCGCCGCTGGCGACTTCACCACCGCGCCGGAGATCAGCCAGATGTTCGGCGAGCTGGTCGGGCTGTGGCTAGTCGACTGCTGGGACCGCCTGGGCCGACCGGCGCCGGTGCGGCTGGTCGAGCTGGGGCCCGGCCGCGGCACGCTGATCGCCGACGCCGTGCGCGCCGCGCGGGTGATGCCGGCCTTCCTGGACGCCATCCGGATCGATCTGGTCGAGACCAGCCCGCCGCTGCGCACCGCGCAACAGGCGGCGCTGGCGGCGCTGGCGCCGCGTCGGCCGCCGGTGTGGCACGACCGGCTGGCCGACATCCCCGATGGGCCAATGCTGGCGGTCGCCAACGAATTCTTCGACGCGCTGCCGATCCGGCAGTTTCAGCGGGTCGAGGAAGGCTGGCGCGAACGCCTGGTCGGATGGGACGTCGCGGCCGGCGGGCTGCGGTTCGAGCTGGCCGCGCGACCCGACCCGGTGGCGGCGCTGGTGCCATCGGCCGACGACGGCGCGCCGCCGGGCACCATCGTCGAGCTGTGCACCGCCGGTCTGGCGATCGCCGGCGACCTTGGCCGCCGCGTGGCCGAGTCGGGCGGCGCGGCGATCGTCATCGACTATGGCGCGCCGGCGCCGGTGCCGGCCGATACCCTGCAGGCGGTGCGGCGCCACCAGTGCGCCGAGCCGTTGGCCGCGCCAGGCGACTCCGACCTGACTGCCCACGTCGATTTCGCCGGACTGGCGGCGGCGGCGCGGCAGGCCGGCGCGGTGGTTCACGGGCCGGTCGCCCAGGGCGCGTGGCTGGACCGTCTGGGCATCGCCGGGCGCGGGGCGGCGCTCAAGGCGGGTGCGAGCGCGCGCCAGGCGGTGGACGTCGACGCCGCTTTGGCGCGCCTGACCGCGCCCGAGGCCATGGGCACGCTGTTCAACATCATGGCGATCGCCGATCGCCGCCTTGGCGTGCCGGCCGGGTTCGACGCCCCGGGCTAAGAGCCTGTCCGAATAATGCCTACGGTCCGCACCGCGTTTTCAAGGGCTTGGGCAAGGATGGCGTCGCGTGGCGTTGCTGGACGCATCGCGCGCGGCGCCAGACGACGTCCCAAGCCATTTAAAACGCGGCCCTGCGGGTCGACCCGGGAGACGCGCGCGCGGCGTCGCGGACGCTTGACGATA
>JAZFQW010000178.1:0-4132 GCA_036445335.1 Alphaproteobacteria bacterium
GCAAAGGCATGGACCCGGCTGCATCGGCCGGACAAATCGGTCGAGGTGTGGCGTGCTCGGCCGCACGCGGCCGAGCCCTTTTTCGAGTCTCGCCGCCGCGCGTTGAAGGATCACAGCTATTCGGGCGGCCGCGAAATTATGAATACGTAGCTGCCGATCGCTGGCTGGGCGAGACGCTGGTTGGCCACAACGGTCAGAGCTTCGCTCAGGGCCTGCAGGTAGGCCGACGCCGGCTCGGTATCCGGGCGCGGCTCGGCGAACAGCGGCGTCGGGGTGGCAATCGCGACGATCATGTCGGTGCCGAATGGCGGCCGGATGACATATTTCGCGCCGCCCAGCCGGACCGCTTCACCCGCGGCCAGATGGTTGTCGCCACGGTCAGAACTGGGCAGCAGGTGGTCGATGTCGCCCAGTTTGTCGATGAAGTCGACATACAGGTAACCGTCGTACAGCGTGGTGGCGGCGACGCTGACCAGCAGGCTCTCCCCCTCGCTGTAGACCAGCGACGGATTGTTCGGCTCGATGATCGGTTTTCCGCTCTGTCCGGCGTCGAGTCCGGCCTGGGTCTCGATTACGCCGATCGCCTGGCAGAACGGCCAGGGCCGAACGTCGGGGAGGTCGGTGACGCCGGCGACCCCGTCGACCGCCATCAGTTTGGAGCGCAGCCGGCGGATATCGTCGGCGCTGGAGACGAAGCCCGCCACCGAGACATCCAGCGCCTCCGTCAGCGTCGCCGTCAGGCTGGCGCAGATGAATCCGGAGAGGGCCCGATCGATAGCGTCCCCGATCGCGGGCCGATCCGGCGGGCGGGGCCAGAAGACGTCGACGGCGATTGCGACGGCGACTGCCGCGGCGATCGCCGCCGCCGCCATGAGGCGCCATTTCGGACCCTCGTCCTGATCAGGCGTCAGCAGATCCCGCATCGATTGCGGCCGGTCGGCAGGGTCCGGCTGCAGCATCGCCGCCAACTCGTCGTGCAGCTCCGACGGCACCGCGCTCAGATCGGGGACCGTCTTGCGCGACTCGACCACCGATGTGAGCGACGTGCCCATGTCGAGCGGCTTGCCGGCCGCCATCGCCGCCAGCACCAGGCCCAGGCTGTAGATGTCCGATCTGGCGTCGACCGTGCTTTCGGCGGGATCGAGCTGCTCGGGCGACGCGAAGGCGTACTTGCCGGCGAATTCGGCGCCCAGAACGGTCACGGCGCCCGGGTTGACCAGCTTGGCGATGCCGAAGTCGATGATCTTCGCCCGATCCAGTCGGCCGTGCTGCAGGATGACGTTGTCCGGCGACATGTCGCGGTGGATCACGTCGTTGTCGTGCGCCGCGGCCAGCCCCTTGGCCAACCGGTCGCGCAGCCTGCGGACGTCCACCGGCGGCAACGGTCCCCGCTCCAGGACCGCCGACAGCGATTCGCCCTCGATGTATTCCATGACCAGATAGACTCGGTCCGCCTCGTCGCGGATGACGCCGTCATTGCCGACGATCACGTCGCTGCGCAGGTCGCGCAGCACCTTCGCCTCGCGCCGGAACAGGTCGATGATGCGTTGGTCGCCGGCAAACTCCGGCTTGATCGTCTTGACCGCGTGCAGGGTGTCCATCTCGACGTTCCGGGCGCGGTACACCTCGCCCATGCCGCCCGTGGCGATCAGCGCCTCGACCCGGTAGGTGTTGCTGATCAGCGACCGCGGCGCGATCGTCGACGGGACGTCCTGTGAGGGCTCGACGACGGTCTCGCCGATCGCCGGCGACTCGTCCGGCGGCGCGCCGGTCGCCGGCGGGTCGCCGGACGGTTCGCCGCCGGGCCCGCCGCCGCGCCGCTCAGCCATGGCCTGCGGCCGAGCCCCGGCTCCGCTGGATCGGCGCGCGTCGGTCTCCGCCGACGCGCGTTCGTCGGATCGGCCGGCGATGGTCGCTACTTCGCGGTGATGGCCTTTCGCAGGTCGTCATCGACGTCATCCGTGAAGCGCGCCAGGCCTCCGGCGAGGAAGCTTTCGCGCATTGGCTGGGCATTGCCGGAATGGGCCGCCATCTTCGAAGCCGGCGTCGGGTCGGTGACCGCCGGCCAATGACCCGGCTGCGGTGACGAGCCTTCCGCGACGATGTCCAGCGGATCGTCCTCGTGCATCGCCGGCTTGGCCGTCACCTCCATGAACTGCCAGGTCGCCTCCAGCGGGATGTTGTGGGGGTCGTAGAAGTAGATCGACCAGAACATGCCGTGGTCGACGGCGCCATGGACCGGGAAGCCGGCCGCCTCCAGCCGGTCCTTCAGGGCGAACAGCTCCTGCCGGCTGCCGACCGTAAGCGAGACATGGTCGAATCCCAGCGGCTCGCTGGTGCGGTCGCCGGGAAACTTGCGCTTCATCGGCGCGGCGCCGTCGTATTCGAAAAATGCGATATGGGTGGCATCGTCGCCGAGCCTGAAGAAGTAATGCCGAAAGCCCTCGTGGCCGATCCCGGCGGTCAGCTCCAGGCCCAACAGGTCGCGGTAGAAGCGGATCGTCTTGACGATGTCGCCGGTGATGAACGCCAGATGGTTGATGCCCTGCAGAGTCATGGGATACCCCCTATCGAGTGGTCCGGCTTCGAAGCGGAGGGAGTCGAGGATTGCCGGTCACCTGGACACTCTGGATCTTCGTGCTCGCCGCCGCGGCGACCAGTGTATCGCGACGCGACCGCCAAGAGTAGCCGGGTCGATGCCTCAGGGGATGGCGATGGCGTGGATCGGCTGGCAGACCTTGGCCGGCGTGTGAGAAGTGCGGGCTGGGGCGGCCCCATGCGCCCGCTACCGGGCGGCCATGCAAGGCCGGTTTCCTGTCGCCGTCGTCCTATCGTCGCCCGGACGGGCGCGGGCAAGCCGGCCGCCGGCGTCTAGGATAGATCGATCTCGAACCCGTCGTCGTCCGCGCCGTCGGCCGGATCGGCGATGGCGCACGCCGGGGCCGGCGGGCCGGCCACGGCGTCGGCGAGCGGCGGCGGACCCTTCGACCGCTGGGCCGGCGGCACGTCGATTGTGTCCAACACCGCACGCGGGACCAGCATGGTGTACCAGCCGCGCGCCCGCATCCCGCCGGCGTGGCGGCCGGGGGCCTCGCCGTATCCCCAGAACAGGTCGCCGCGCATGACGCCCTCGATCGAGCCGCCGGTATCGTGCGCCATCACCAGGCGGCGCAGACGGCAGCCGGGCGCCGGCACGTCCGCGACGTCGAGCCACAGCGCCACGCCCAGCGGGACGTGGTCGGGGTCGACGGCGATGCTGCGGCCCGGCGTCAGCGGCTCCTCGATCGTCCCTTCCACCACGCCGCCTTCGTTCAGCTTGAAGAACACATAGCTCGGGTTGAGGTTCATCAACGGCTGCGCCTGGTCGGGGTGGTCGCGCAGCCAGTCGCGGATCATCTCCATCGACAGCGCGTCCATCGTCGTGACCTCGCTGTCCACCAGCGTCCTGCCGATCGGGTAATAGGAGTGGCCATTCTGGCCGGCATAGCCGACGGCGACGACCGAGCCGTCCGCCATGACGACGGTGCCCGAGCCCTGAATCTCCAGGAAATAGGCGTCCACGGCGTCATCGACCCACAGCAGTTCCAGGCCCTTCCCGTCCAGCGCCCCGTTGACGATGCCAGCGCGCGGCGGCAGGCGCCGGCCGGCGGCGCGCGCCGGCTTGCGATAAATCGGCGTCGAAAACCGGCTCGTCTTTACCCAGCTGCCGCGCAGCGAAGGCGCGTAGTAGCCGGTGAACAGGCCCTCCGATTGGGCACTGGGGCCGACCGAGACGGGCACGAAATGCCGCTCGAAGAACACTCGCACGTCATCGGCCTTGGTG
The DNA here is from genome assembly GCA_036445335.1 of Alphaproteobacteria bacterium. GTDB lineage: Bacteria > Pseudomonadota > Alphaproteobacteria > DSM-16000 > Inquilinaceae > JAZFQW01. Next base: position 3,824 of record JAZFQW010000178.1, read on the forward strand.
GCGGACAGCGCCGGCACCTCCGCGCAGATGGCGTGCCAGTCGGCGACTGTCCCGACCAGATCGCCATAGTCGATCCGGCGGTGCGGTGCGTTGCGGGCGAACCAGTCGCAACTGGATTGCAATGCCGGAAGGGCGGCGGCGTGGTCGTCGGCCGACCACCCCGCCAGCGCGCGGTATTCGGACCCCACCGCGAACGGCGGCTCCGGCGTCGGGTGGGCGGCCGCGGCGTCCAGGGACAGATGGAACAGCAGTTCGCCGGAATCGGCGGCGGACAGATCGACGCCGTCCGGCGCGCGCGGCGGCGGCTCG
>JAZFQW010000179.1:0-10623 GCA_036445335.1 Alphaproteobacteria bacterium
CGACGCCCACCAGCTCCGTCACCTCGATGGAGCGCAGCGCGCGGAGGCGGTCGATCACCTCTTCGACCAGTTCCTCCGGCGCCGAGGCTCCGGCGGTGATCCCCACCGCCTTGACGCCGTCGAGCCACTCGGCATCCAGCGCCGCGGCGTCCTCGATCAGATGGGCCTGCACACCGGACGCCTCGGCGATCTCGCGCAGACGGTTGGAGTTGGAGCTGTTGCGCGCGCCGACGACCAGCATGAGATCGATCTCGGCGACCAGGGCGCGGGCGGCGGTCTGACGGTTCTGCGTGGCGTAGCAGATGTCGCGCACGTCGGGGCCGACGATGGCGGGGAACCGCTCCTTGAGCGCGGTGATCACGTCGCGGGTGTCGTCGACGCTGAGCGTGGTCTGGGTGACATAGGCCAGGCGGTCGGGGTCGGCCGGCGTCAGCGCCGCCACATCGGCCGTCGTGCTGACCAGGAACACCGTGCCGGGGATCTGCCCCATCGTGCCTTCGACCTCGGGATGGCCGGGATGGCCGATCAGGACCACCTCGAATCCCTTGGCGGCGTACCGCTGTCCCTCCTTGTGAACCTTGCTGACCAGCGGGCAGGTGGCGTCGATCACCCGCAGCCGGCGACCATCGGCCTCTTCGCCGACGATCTGTGCGACGCCATGGGCGCTGAACACGGTCACGGCGCCCTCCGGGACCTCGTCGACCTCGTCGACGAACACCACCCCCTTGGCCCGCAGCGTGTCGACCACGCGCCGGTTGTGGACGATCTCGTGGCGCACATAGACCGGCGCGCCGTACAGCACCAGCGCGCGCTCGACGATCTCGATCGCCCGCTCGACACCGGCGCAGAAGCCGCGCGGACTGGCCAGCAGGACTCGCAGGTTGGATTTTCGCGAAGCGTTCGTGCGAGAGCCTTCCACGTATGCCTACCTGTCCGTTATTCGGAGCCATGCTCTGCCGGCCCCATCTGGCGCACCGCCGGTCGCAGTCGATGACTCTCGTTACAAAGATATTGCGGACACCTTACCATCCGCCCGCCAATGGACGGCAAGGAACAAACTTGTGATCTTATTCGCCGCCCGTTGCAACGCCAATCAGCGGGTCGGGTTAACCCGCACTTCTCACATTGGACACGGTCTGCCCGCCGCTCAGCAGCGGCGCGGCCGCCAGGAGAAGGCCAAAGAGCGTAGCAGCGCCACGGTAGAGGCGTTCGACGCAGCGGCCGGGCGATCGTGCTCAGTCGAGATAGCCGTTCGCGGCGAACCAGTTGACCGCATCGCGCACCGCCAGTTCGACCGGCCGGGCGGTGTAGCCGAGGTCGCGGGCGGCCTTGGCCGACGAGAAGAACATCCGCTTGCGCGCCATGCGCACGCCATCGACGGTGGCAAGCGGCTCGCGCCCGGTCACGCGCGCCACCGCCTCGCTGGCGTAGGCGATCGGCATCACGACCGCATGGGGCAGGCGCAACCGCGGCGGTCGACGGCCGCGCAGGCGCGCGATCTGCGCCAGGATCTCGCCCAGCGTCATGTCGTGCCCGCCGAGGATGTAGCGCTCGCCGATCCGTCCGCGGGCCCACGCCAGCAAATGGCCCTCGGCCACGTCGTCGACATGCACCACGTTCAGCCCGGTGTCGACGAAGGCCGGCATCCGGCCGCGCGCCGCCTCGACGATCAGCCGCCCGGTCGGGGTCGGCTTGATGTCGCGGGGGCCGACCGGCATCGACGGATTGACGATGACCGCCGGCAGGCCGTGTTGCCGCACCATGTCGCGGACCGCCTGCTCGGCGAGGTATTTCGAGGTCTTGTAGGCGCCGATCATGTCGCCGAGCGCCGCCGGAGCGTCCTCGTCCGCCGGGGCGCCGTCCGCCGTCGTGCCCAGGGTGGCGACGCTGCTGGTGTAAACGATGCGCCCGACCCCGGCCTCGCCGGCGGCATGCATCAGATTGCCGGTGCCGACGACGTTGCTGTCGTGCAGTTCGACCGGATCGCGGGCCCACAGCCGATAGTCGGCGGCGACGTGAAACAGGCTGGTGCAGCCGTGCAGCGCCTGGTCCAGCGAGACCCGGTCGCGCAGGTCGCCGGTCGCGATCTCGATCGCCAGGCCGGCGAGATTGCCGCGGTCGCTGGACGGCCGAACCAGCGCGCGCACCGTCTCGCCGGCACCGATCAGCCGGCGCACCACGGCGGAACCGACGAAGCCGGTCGCGCCGGTGACCAGGACCGTCACGGCGGCGGCGCCCGGCGGCCGGACATCACGGTCATCAAGGCCGGCAGCACGACCAGCATGGCGACCAAAGTGTAGCCGATCGAGATCGACAGCAGCTGCCCCATGCTGACCATGCCGCGGTGGCCCGAGGCGATCAGGCTGCCGAACGCCGCCGCCGTGGTCAGCGCGCTGAACAGCACCGCCCTTGGCGTGCTGCTGGCCAGCACGCGGCCGCCCTCGCCCTCCTCGCGCAGCCGGATGACCAGATGGATGCCGCTGCTGACGCCGAGGCCGAGCAGTAGCGGCAGCACGATGACGTTGGCGAAGTTGAACGGCAGGCCGAACAGCACCGCGGTCGCGACCGTCAGGACCGCCGCCAGCGCCAGCGGCGCCAGCACCAGCACCACGTGGTCGACCCGCCGCAGCACGGCGATCAGGATGATCGCGATCAGCACGAATGCGATCGCCGTCGCCTGCTTGAACGCGGTCACCACCGCCGCACCCGCCTCAGACAGGATGACCGGCGTCCCGGTGGCGTTCGGCGCGACCGCCAGCACCGCCTCGGCGAACCGGCGAAGCGCGGCGGTGTCGGTGACTCCACTGTTCGGGTGAACCTCGACACGGACCCGACCGTCCGGCGACACCCAGCGCTCGCGCAGCCCCGCCGGCAGGTCGGCCAGCGCCACCGGGCCGGCGCCAAGCGCCGCGCCCAGCCGGTCCAGCGCCGTTGGCAGGAACGCCATAAGCCTTCCCTCCAGGTCGGCCAGCGCGGTCTCGCCATCGCCGCGGCCGACGAGACCGTCCAGCGCCGCCTTCAGCCGCCCGGCGGCGGCCGGCAGCGGCCCGACGCCGGCCGTGATCGCCGCCAGCCGGCCGTCCAGCCGCTCGTGCGCGGCGCGGCGCGCGGCCGCGTCGACCGGCGCGGCCGTTGCCGACGCGGCGACCACCGGGTCGAGAAAGATCGCCATATCGTCGATGATCTGCAGCTTGTCGTCCTGATCCGCCGGCACGAAGCTGGCCAATGTCAGCAGCCGCCCGACCTCGGGCAGCGCCTCCAGCCGGCCCACCAGGCGATCGGCCGCGTCCGGGTCGGCGACCAGGATGTCGGCGGTATAGACCGGCACGTCCGGATCGTCCGCCAGCTCCAGGAAGGTGGCGACCGACTCGGTGTCGGGGTCCTTGAGGTTGATCGTGTTGAAGTCGAACCGGGCGAGCGGTACGGCGGCCAACCCGGCGATCCCGAACGCAGCGGCGACGGCGAGAACCGCGCGGGCGTGGCGTTGGACCAGCCGGATCGACCGCGACGGCTCGGCCACCGCGCCGCGCCGCGGCGGCGCCATCGGCAGCAGCGCCAGCAGCGCCGGCAGCACGGTCAGGTTTGCGACAAGGGCGAACGCCATACCGACCCCGGCGATCAGCCCGAGCTCGGCCAGGCCGCGATAGTCCGTCGGCAGGAACGAAAAGAACCCCGCCGCCGCCGACGACGCGGCCAGGCCCAGGGCCCCGGCGACCGCGACGACGGTGCGGCGAATCGCGGCGGTGCGCTCGCCATGGCCGGCCCGCTCTTCCCGGTAGCGCAGGCTGACATGGATGCCGAAATCGACGCCGATGCCGATGAATAGCACCGCGAAGGCCACCGAGATGAGGTTCAGTTGACCGACCGCCAGGGCCGCGAACGCCGCCGTCCAGATCAATCCCATCACCAGCGTGGCGACGGTCGCGAGCACCAGGACCACCGAGCGTAGCCCCATCACCAGCAGGATCGAGACGAGCGCGAACGACAGCAGGCCGGCGGACCTGCCGCCCAGCTTGGCGCTCTCCAGCTCCTCCTGATCGAGCGCCGCTGTGCCGCTCAGGCGCAGGCGCAGGCCGTTCCCGGCATCGATGCCCAGCTCTGCGGCCAACCCGCGCAGCCGATCCAGCGCCGCGACGGCCGGCTCGAGCGACGTGTAGTCGAGCACCGGCTGGGCGATGACGAACCGCCGCGTGCCGGAACCGTCCGGCGGTTCCCCGCCGAGCAGCGCCTGCCAGGACAGATTACGCGGGCGTCCGGCGTTGGCCGCGTCGACCACGTCGGTGACCGCATCGAGGATCGGGACGATCGCCCGGGCGTCGCCGGGATCGCCCCGCGACAAGGCCGCCGCCAGGACATCGAAGAACCCGCGCAGGCTGGGATCGGCGGCCAGCGCCGCCAGCAGCGGCTGGGCGGCGGCCAAGCGATCGGCCATCCGCGACAGCGCGTCGACATCGAGGAACAAAAGGCCGTTGCGGCGAAAGAACGCCTCGCCGCCGGGCCGGTATACGTGGCGGAACAATGCCGGCTCGTCCTCCAGGCGGGCCGCCAGCCGGGCCGCGGCGTCCTCGGCGCGCTCGGGCGTCGGCCCCTCGATGACCGCTAGGATAGTGTTCTCGAACCGCGGAAAAGCGCGCACGAAGGCGGCGTCGTTGCGGCGGAAGTCCACGTCGGCCGCGATCATCTCGCGCGTGTCGGAGTCGATCACCAGGGTGCCAACCGCAAAGACGGCGGCCATGGCGCTGAGCGCCAGCGCCGCCAGCACCACCGCCAGGGCATAGCGCTGGACCGCGTCGGTCCACAGCCCGATCGCGCGGCGCAGCCGGTCGCCCGCCGGCCCGCTCACGCCACCACCGCCCGGGGCCGTGACGGCCGACCCGTCGGGCCGGCCGGATCCCGTATCGGCATACCCTGCCGCGGCGCCGGCTCCGCCGCTTCACGCGGCGGCGCGCGGCGGGTAGACTCGCGCATCCACGACCGATTGGGCCAACGAGGACCACCACAATGTTCGACCGGGCCCGGCGCGCCGCTGCCGTCCTGCTGCTCGCCGCCTGCTGGCCGCTGTCCGCCGCCGCGCAACAGGCGGCCGGCGAGCGGGTCGGCGAGCTCAACTCGACGCTGCTGGAGGTGATGCGCGACGCCGAGGCGCTGGGCTTCGAGGGACGCTACGAACGCCTGGCGCCCGTGCTGGAACGGCTCTTCGCGTTCCCCGCGATGGCGCGGGTCGCGGCCGGCGGCCACTGGCGCGGGCTGAGCGCCGAGGACCGGGGCCGCCTGGTCGACAGCTTCGCGCGCTTCAGCATCGCCACGTTCGCCAGCCGCTTCGACGGCTATTCGGGCGAGCGGTTCGAGGTCTCCGGCGAACGTCCTGCGGCGCGCGGCGCGGTGCTGGTGGAGAACGCGATCATCCAGTCCTCGGGCGAGCGCGTCGGCATCGACTACCTGCTGCGGCCGGTCGACGGCGAATGGCGGATCTTCGACATCTACCTCGACAGCCGGTACAGCGAGCTGGCGACCCGGCGCTCGGAGTACGTCTCCATCCTCGATGGCGAGGGCTTCGAGGGGCTGATGCGCACCCTGGAGGACAAGATCGCCGAGCTGTCGCGCGGCTCCGGCGCCTGACAGGGCGCGCCGACGAATTGGCCGGCGGCCGCGGCGCATCCTATTGACGGCGCTCGACGACGAAGCCGGCGGCCTGGCGCAGCGGATCGGCCCGCGCGTCGAACCGCTGCAGCCGCGCCACCGCCGACTGGGCCAGGTCGCGCGCCCGGCGGCGCGCCTCGTCGACGCCCAGCAGCCCGACAAACGTCGCCTTGCCGGCGACGGCATCCTGTCCGGTGGGTTTCCCCAGGACCTCCGGCGTGCTTTCCGCGTCCAGCAGGTCGTCGGCGATCTGAAAGGCCAGGCCCAGGTCGGCGGCGTAGCCGACCAACGCCGCGCGGGCGTCGCCGCCCGCATCGCCCAGGATCGCCCCGGCCTCGCAACTGAACGTGATCAGAGCGCCGGTCTTGAGGCGCTGCAACTGCGTGACCCCGGCCATGTCGAGCGAACTGCGCTCGGGCGAGATATCGATCATCTGTCCGCCGACCATGCCAGCCGCGCCGGCCGCGGCGGCCAGCCGGGCGACCAGCTCGGCGCGCACCTCCGCCGCTGGATGGGTGCGCGGATCGGCCAGCACGCCGAATGCCTCGGTCAGCAGCCCGTCGCCCGCCAGGATCGCCGTCGCCTCATCGAACCGCCGATGCGCCGAAGGCCGGCCGCGGCGCAGATCGCTGTCGTCCATCGCCGGCAGGTCGTCGTGCGCCAGGCTGTAGGCGTGGATCATCTCGACCGCCGCGGCGGTGCGCAAAGCCGACTCCTCCGCGACATCGAACAGGCCGGCGGACGAGACCACCAGGAACGGGCGCAGGCGCTTGCCGCCGCCCAGGCTGGCATAGCGCATCGCCTCCAGCACCCGTCCCCGCGGCCCGTCCGCCGGCGGCTGGAGCCGGTCCAGCATCGCCTCGACCGCCGATGCCGTGTTGTCGAGCGACTCGCTCAATGGCTGCAAGAAGTCCTCCTCAGGCGGCGGCGCGGCGTCGGATCTCGGCGTCCGCGGGGATCGTCCTCGCCCCCTTTTAGACTTCACGTCGGCGCCGCTTGGCAAGCCCCAGTTGGTCGCAAGGCGACCGGTCAATCCTAGCGACGGGACCGCGGCGAAAGCGGTCCGCCTCGGCAGGGCCGATCCGTATTGCAAACCGCGTGGCCGAATTCCACTTTTGACTCGGCGGTGAAACTGAGACGACAGTAGGCGGTCGCCCGCCAGGATCGGAACCTTCCATGACGTCGTATTCTCGACCGGTGCCGGGATCGTCCCTGATCTCAGTCATCGGCTACAGATTCTTCAGCGTGCCCGCCGTCATCGTCGTCGCCGCGGCGGGCGTGCTGTCCGGCTATCCCTTCACGCCGGAGGACCTGGCCCCGCTGGTGCGGGAATCTGGCTGGATCGAGGTCACGACGGCGGCGATCTATGTCCTGGCGATCGTCGCCATGCTGGCCGTGAGCCGCATCGACCGCTGGTTCTTCGTGCATTCCGCCGCCGTGGTCGCGATCATGACCGCACGGGAACTCGACCTCCACAAGGCATTCACGACCGACAGCGTCTCCAAGCTCAGGTTCTACACCGGCGACCATGTCGGGTTGACCGAGAAGCTGGTGACCGGCGCGGTGATGCTGGTCCTGGCGGCGATCGTGCTGCGCTACCTGAAGTACTGGCGCCGGCTGTACGACGGCATCTTCGGCCGCTCGCCCGCGGCCTATTCGATGCTGCTTCTGATCGTCCTGATTCCGGTGACCAAGCTGCTGGACGCGATCACCCGCATCCTGCGCGGCTTCGACATCCCGATCTTCTACGAGATTCAATTCGTCGGGCTGTTCGAGGAAAGCCTGGAGTTGACCCTGCCGGTGATCATGCTGATCGCCATCGCCCAGTATCTGATCGAGCGGCGCCGCGCCGGCGCCGACGGCAGATCCGATATTGCAGGCGAAGCGGCGGAGGGATAGGGTCGCGGTGCTGCCGTTTGGGACCGTGGCGGTCGTGATCGCGTTGCCCGATGCCGGGACCGGGGCGCCACGCGCCCGACCGCAGTTCCGGGCAAGTCGGTCGCCGGTCGCCCTGGCCTGACGGTCGACGCCGAGACCGCTCCGCATCCCAGCCAGTGCACATGTCCCAGCCTCTCATCCGCGACCGCCTGTGGTCGCCGGCTGCCGTCGCGGCGGCGATCCTGCTCTATCTCGGCCTGCATTTCGCCGCGCGGCTGGCGATGGCGCCGACGCTGGGGATCGACGACGCCGAGCAGGCGCTGTTCGCTCAGCAATTCGCCTGGGGCTACCGGTTTCGCCAGCCGCCCCTGTTCACTTGGCTGCTGTTGCAGGTGTTCGGGTTGTTCGGCACCAACATCCTGTCGGTCAGCATCGTCCGTTACGTCCTGTTGGCGGTGTGCTACGGCTGCTTCTACCTGACCGCGCGGCGCTGTATCGCCGATCCAAGGCTCGCCGGACTGGCGGTGCTCAGCAACGCGCTGATCTATGTCTTCGCGTTCTTTTCGCACCACGACCTGACCCATACAACCGCGCTGGCGGCGTCCATCGCCGCCACCTTCTACGTCTTCGTCCGCCTGGCCGACGCGCCGACCCTGCCGAACTATGTTCTGCTGGGCCTGTGTCTCGGCGTGGGCATGCTGTCGAAGTGGAATTTCGCGATTCTGGCGACGGCGTTGCCGCTGGCGTGCCTCGTTCTGCCGGCCTACCGGCCGCTGGTGCTGAGCATCCGGACCGTGGCCGCGGTCCTGGCATTCGCTGCCGTGGTGTCGCCCAGCTTGGCCTGGCTATACGCCAACGTGGGCTCGTTTTCCGCGCTGGCGGTCGACATCACCGGCGCGCGCCCGGCGGCGGGCTGGGCGTCCACGGTGGTGCAGGGCAGCGGCGAGCTGGCGGCGGCGCTGGTCGTCTTTCCACAGCCATTCCTGCTTATCTTCCTGGCGGTCTTCGGCGCCACGCTGTGGCGCGGCGTCAAGGCGCCGGCCGCCGCCGCCGCACCGGCCGTGCGAGCGGAGTTTCTGGGCGTGGTGATGCTGATCGCCATCGCGCTGCACTGGATCCTGGTTCCGACCATCGGCGCGGTGGCGTTCACCGAGCGATGGATGCAGCCGGCGCTGATGATCTTGCCGGTGTTCCTGTTCGCGCTGGTCGAGCGGGGCCGTCCGTCGAACCGGGCGATCGCCGTCTATCTGGGCATCGTCGCGCTGTTCGTCGCGGTGGCGTTCGGGGCGCGGATCGTGCGCTACGCCCAGGGCGCCGACTATTGCGGCAGCTGCCGCGCGCTGGCCCCGTTCGCCGCGCTGTCGGACCAGCTGCGGGCCGCCGGTCTGGCGCCGGGCACGCTGGTCACCGACAGCTTCCACGTCGGCGGCAATCTACGGGTCGGCTTCCCCGACAGCCGCATCGTCGTCCCGGGCTTCCCGGCAGCGGTCTGGCCGGGACCAACCGACGCCGGGCGGTGCATGGCGGTGTGGCGGGCCGACGATCCGGTCGACGACCGCATGCCGGCCGCCATCGCGGCCTATCTGGCCGACCCGCTGGCTGGCGACCCGGCGGCGCCGCACATCGCCGGATCGGTCGAGGCCAACATGATCGGATCCCAAACACGGGTTTTGAGGCTGCGCTACACGGTGTATGACGATCCCCAGGGCGACTGCCGATGATCGGGCGTGCCGCTCGGAACGGCATCGACGGCGGCGGGCCGGGGCCCGGTCCCGGCCCGTCCGGCGTCTCCACATGAGGTCCCCCGTGATGACCGACGATACCGAACCCGAGACGATCAGTATCGTCATACCGGTGCTGAACGAGGCGGAATCGCTGACCGAGCTGACCGACCAGATCCTTCGCGCGACCGCCGACAACGCCCTCGAATTGGCGGAGATTGTCTTCGTCGACGACGGCAGCACCGACGAATCGTGGTCGGTGATGCGGCACCTGTCGCACAGCCACGGCGCGGTGAAGGCGGTCCGCCTGCGGCGCAATTTCGGCAAGGCGGCGGCGCTGAACGCGGGCATCAGCGTCGCCCGCGGATCGATCATCGTCACCATGGACGCCGACCTGCAGGACGATCCGGTCGAGCTGCCGCGGTTCATCGAGCAGATCGGCAACGGCTTCGATCTGGTCTCCGGCTGGAAAAAGACGCGCCGCGACCCGCTGTCGAAGACTCTGCCGTCGCGCCTGTTCAACCTCGTCACCGCCAGGGTCACCGGCACCCGGCTGCACGATTTCAACTGCGGCTACAAGGCATATCGGCGCGAGATCTTCAACGTCGTCCAGCTCTACGGCGAGCTGCATCGCTATATTCCGGTGCTGGCGCACGCGCTGGGCTACCGGATCGGCGAGATCGCCGTGACCCACCACGCCCGCCGCCACGGAAAGTCGAAATACGGGATGTCGCGGTTCCTGCGCGGCTTCCTCGACCTGCTGACGGTGGTCACCATAACCCGGTACGCGTGGCGTCCCGGCCATCTGTTCGGCGGAGTCGGCGCGGTGTTCCTGGTCGGTGGGTCGGCGATCCTGAGCTACCTCACCGGGCTCAAGCTAATCACCGGTGCGGACATCGGTAGCCGGCCGCTGCTGCTGCTCGGCGTCATGACGGTGATCATCGGCGTCCAGCTGCTGCTGTTCGGCATGATGTCGGAGCTGATCAACAGCAAATCCAGCGGCACCAGGCCCGAGGACCTGATCCGCGAGACCATCCTGGACGGTGCGGCCGACCAGGAGCCGGCGATCGCCACGCCGCGCGTCACCGCCGACCCGGTGCCCGCGCCGCGCGCCGCGGTCGGCGGCCGCGGACCCGGCTCCGGGTGACTAGCCCGCACTTCTCATACTGGCCGCGGTCTGCGTCGCGTCCGGGCGGTCCGGGCCGCCAGGAGAAGGTCGAAGAGCGTAGCAACGCTACGGTCGAGGCCTTCGACGAAGCGGGCGGGCCGCCCGAACGCGACCCGCAGGGCGGCGCTGTCCCCCCGACAGGGTGCGTCACGCCGCTTGCCCGATGCGACGGCGTCGCGCCGCGCGGCGTTCCTGCCCTGTCGGGGGGACAGCGCC
>JAZFQW010000180.1:0-2316 GCA_036445335.1 Alphaproteobacteria bacterium
GGCCTTTGCCGTGGTTTTGGTATCTCTAATTCTATTGACTTCCTCAACGTCCATGCGGCCCACCAAATCCATCGGTTGATCTCCCAGGTCAATTCGAAAAAATCTCTCCACGCTTGTTGGATTGATAGCAGGAGCAACTTCCCTGCTCTTAGGTTTCCGGCGCCATCAGGTGGGGCAGCAGGAAGTTGGCGACGTGCGGCGTGACCGTCAGGCCGCTGCGGTGGATGATCGGCTGGACGTACTGGAACAGCGGGATGACATAGCCCTGCTCGGCGATATAGCGGTCGACCGCCTGCCAGCCGGCGATCCGCGCCGCCTCGTCCGGCTCGCCCCACAGCGGCCCGATCATCTCGATCAGGTCGGGCGTGTCCCACACCGAATGCGGTGACGGGCCGAACATGGCGAACCCGGTCGAGGTCGACGGGTCGCCGATCGAGTTGCCCCAATTGTAGAACGCCGCCGGCGCCAGCTCGTCGCGGGCGCGCAACTCGAAGTGCTTGGCGATCTCGTAGATCTCGATCTCCGCCTCGATGCCGACATCGCGCCACATGCCGACGATCGCCTGGATCATCTCGTGGTCCTTGGGCTTGAAGCCGCGGGTCGTCTGGATAGTGAAGCGCACCGGGTTGTCGGTCGAATAGCCCGATGCGGCCAGCAGCTCGACCGCCATCGCCGGATCGTAGGGCACCTCGATCGACGGATCGAAGGCGGCGTATTGCGGCGCCTGCAGCGTGCTGATCGGCACGCCGTAGCCGCGCAGCAGCTGGTCGACGATCGCCTGCTTGTCGATCGCGTGATGCGCCGCCAGCCGCACGTTGCGGTCGGTCATCACGCCGACGTCGTTGAGGAAGATCATCGCGATGTCGGACACCGGCGTGGTCGCGCCGACCAGCCCGGGCTTGCCGCTCAGCCGGTCGAACTCCTCGTACGGGATCTCCAGGGTGACGTCGGCGGCGCCGCTCTCCACCTCGGCGACCCGACTGGTGGCGTCGGGGACGAACTTGAAGATCACCGTGTCGAAGGCCGGCGCGCCGCCCCAATAGTCGGGGACCGCCTTCAGGCGGACGAAGGCGTTGCGCTCGAACGCCTCGACCCGGTACGGGCCCGAGCCGACCGGCGCCGCCTCGAAGCCCTCCGCGCCTACCGACTCGTAGTACGCCTTGGGCAGGATGTAGGCGGTCAGGAACGCCATCCAGCGGAACAGTGTCGGCTCGAACTCCAGCACGTCGCCGGTGATCCGGTTGCCGTCGATCCGGTAGTTGCCGACCTTGCCCCAGACGAACTGGATAGGGTTGCCGGTCGCCGGGTCGCCGGCGCGCTCCAGCGACCACACGACGTCGGCGGCGGTGACCGGGCTGCCGTCGTGCCACGACGCGCCGTCGCGCACCTCGAGATGGATCCCCGTCCGATCCTCGTTCCAGCCCCAGTCGGTCAGCAGCCCCGGCTTGAAGCTCAGGTCGGGATTCTGGTCGATGAACTGGTCGAACACCGACTTGTAGATCGACTGGATCGTCGGGTTGACCGCCGACAGGCCGACGGTCGGATCCCACGACGGCAGGTTGACGTTGTAGGCGATGGTCAGCGTGTCCGCCGGCTGCGCGCGCAGCCCGGCGGCGCCGAGCCCCGGCAGCAGCGCCGCGCCGGCGGCGCCGTATTTGAGGATCTCGCGGCGGGTGGTGGAAAACATGGCGACACTCCCTGTTCTTTCGTTGATGTCCGGGCGGGCGTTGGTGCCCGTCCCGTCCCGAGCGACCGCCCGTCAGTCGGCGGCGTCGGAGGCGCTTTCCGCCCAGCGCGCCATCAGGGTGTTGGACGGCAGCGATTCGTCGACCAGCTTCTTCGCGGTCTCGACGCCGGCGACCGGATAGAGCTTGGCGTCGATCAGGCCGATCTGCACCAGCACCGAGGCCTGGTCCCAGTAGATGTGCTCGTTGTAAAGCTCGCCGCCGCGGAAGCAGACGATGGCGACCAGCGGCACCTCGACGTATTTGCCGGTCGGCGCCACCCCCGGCAGCATCCAGTCGATCTCGATGTCGTGGGTGAAGCAGAACAGCATCTCGTCGACCAGCCGGTCGGCGCCGATGGTGCGCGAGATCGGGATCAGGCGCGTGTCGGCGGGGGTCTTGGGGATGAAGTGGTCCTTGTAGAACCGGTGCAGGTCGCGATAGCCGACCCCGCCGGTCATGGTCGGGATGTGGTTGACGTAGGGCTGCGGCACCATGGTCGCCATGGTGGCGTCTACGTCGCGGGTGGCGAACTCGTACTCGCAGTGCTTGTCCCACAGGGCGCTGAGGTCGTAGTGCGGCCCCATCACCC
>JAZFQW010000181.1:0-3415 GCA_036445335.1 Alphaproteobacteria bacterium
TCCCGGCCACCACCGACGGCGACCGGGCGGCGGTCGCGGCGGTGCTGGGCTGCCACGACGCGTGGCCGGTGGTCACCGAACCGTTCCGCCAATGGGTGATCGAGGACCGGTTCACCGCCGGTCGGCCTGACTGGGCGGCGGCCGGCGCCCAGCTGGTCGACGACGTCGCGCCGTTCGAACTGATGAAGCTCAGGCTGCTCAACGGCAGCCATTCGTCACTCGCCTATCTCGGCTATCTGGCCGGCCGCGAGACCGTCGCCGACGCCATGGCCGACACGGCCATCGCCCGCTTCGTCCGGCGGCTGATGGACGACGAGGTCACCTCGACCCTGGCCGTCCCGCCGGGCACCGACCTCGCCGCCTACAAGGACGCGCTGATCGCGCGCTTCGGCAACCCGGCGCTGCGCCACCGCACCTGGCAGATCGCCATGGACGGATCGCAGAAGCTGCCGCAGCGCCTGCTGGGCACGGTGCGCGACCGCCTCGCCGCCGGTCAACCGATCGACTGCCTGGCGCTCGGCGTCGCGGCCTGGATGCGCTACGTCGCCGGCACCGACGAGCACGGCAACGAGATCGATGTCCGCGACCCCCTGGCCGACCGGCTGCGGACGCTGGCGCAAGCCGCCGGCGGCGACCCCAAAGCCCACGCCGCCGCGTTGCTGGGCGTAGTCGAGGTGTTCGGCTCCGACCTGCCGCGGGCGGCACCGTTCGTCGCGGCAGTGACGCAGGCGCTGGAACGGCTGGTTGCCTTGGGTGCGCTGGCTACAGTCGCCATGGATGGCGTGCATTAGGCGAGCGCGACGGCAATCGACATCGGCGCCATCGTGCCAACCCACGCCGTGCTCTTGCAAACGGACGCGCTGTTCCTTACATCAATGTAAGGAACAGCCGAAGACGTAGGAAAACGAAATGGCGTCGGCGAAGGTGACGAGCAAGGGGCAGATCACGTTGCCCAAGGCGATCCGAGACGCGCTCGGCGTCGGGACCGGCGATCGGGTCGAATTCCTGGTAGAGCCAGACGGAACGGTGACCGTGGTGTCGGCGACCATCGACCTTGCCGATCTGAAGGGGTGCCTGCCGAGACCCGAGCGGCCGGTGTCGCTCGAGGAGATGGAGGCGGCAATCGCGGCCGGCGCCAGGCGCGATCGGTGATCGGCCTCGACACCAATGTCCTCGTTCGCTACCTAGTGCAGGACGACCCGGGCCAGGGTGCCGCGGCCGCGACATTCATTGCACGGACCTGCACCAGCGACGAACCGGCGTATCTCAACACCGTCGTCCTCAGCGAACTCACGTGGGTGCTGTCGCGGCCCTACGACTACCGGCGGGATCAAATCGCCGACGTCCTCGACAAACTCCTGCGTGCCGCGCAGCTCAGATTCGAAGATCCGCCGCTGATCTGGGACGCCTTGAACGCCTACCGGTCAGGTTCGGCTGACATGGCCGACTGCCTGATCGGCGCAATCAATGCGAAGGGTGGCTGCGCGACAACGGTGACGTTCGACAAGAAGGCGGCTCGGCTTACCGACTTCACACTGCTCGATGCATGAAACGACTCGCGCGTCACGCCGGTTGATCCACTACATTTCGGTCCACACGCCCGTCTCGAAGAACCGTTCGAGTCGTGCGACGTGCGGGGCGATGTCGTGGCCGTGCCGACGCAGCCAGTCGTCGCTGTAGCAGGTGTCGAGGTAGCGGTCGCCGGGGTCGCAGATCAGGGTGACGATCGAGCCCGCCTCGCCGCGGTCCTTCATCCCCGCCATGATCTCGAAGGCGCCGTGGAGGTTGGTGCCGGTCGAGCCGCCGTAGCGCCGGCCCAGCACTTTCTCCAGAAACCGCGTGGCGGCGAACGAGGCGGCGTCGGGCACCTTGATCATGCGGTCGACGACGCCGCGCATGAACGAGGGTTCGACCCGCGGGCGGCCGATGCCCTCGATCGCCGAGGCACCGGCGATGGTCAGCGACTCGTCGCCGGTGGTGTAGGCGTCGTAGAACACCGATGTCTCCGGGTCGACGACGCAGATGCGCGTGTCGAACCGGCTGTAGCGCACGTAGCGGCCGATCGTCGCGGAAGTGCCGCCGGTGCCGGCGCCGCACACGACCCAGCTTGGAGTCGAGTGCCGTTCGTCGGCCATCTGCGCGAAGATCGACTCCGCGATGTTGTTGTTGCCGCGCCAGTCGGTCGCCCGTTCCGCATAGGTGAACTGGTCCATGTAGTGGCCGCGCCGCTCGGCGGCCAGCCGGCGCGACTCGGCGTAGACTTCGCCCGGGTCGTCGACCAGATGGCACTGGCCGCCGTAGAACTCGATCTGCGCGATCTTCTCCGCCGACGTCGTCTTCGGCATGACCGCGACGAACGGCAGGCCCAGCAACTGGGCAAAATAGGCCTCCGACACCGCCGTGCTGCCCGACGACGCCTCGATCACCGTGGTGCCCTCGGCGACCCAGCCGTTGCACAGCGCATACAGGAACAGCGAGCGCGCCAGCCGATGCTTGAGGCTGCCGGTCGGGTGGGTCGACTCGTCCTTCAGATACAGGTCGACCGACCGCACTCCCGGCACCGCCAGCCGGAACAGATGGGTGTCGGCGGAGCGGTTGAAGTCCGCCTCGATCCTGCGCACCGCCTCGTTCACCCACTCGCGCTCACCCGCCATCATCCACCTCGTCCGTCATGCGCCGGCGCCAGTGTCGGTCGAGTGCGCCTGCGCGGGCAAGAGCCGTCGCGCCGTTAGCCGGTCGGTCGGCCCGATACCGGGCACCACGAGACCGGCCAGCGCCAGCAGCACCGGCGCCTCGGACACCCGTCGGATCGAGCCCGTCATCACCGATCGCCTCCTCGCCGCCGCGCACGCTGCGATTGCCGCGCCGCGATGGTCCGTAGCACTATAGAGTCGACGAATGATTTGGGGAGGCACGCCGGTGGCAGGCAACACGACCAAGAGGCTGCGCAGCCGCGACTGGTTCGACAGCCAGGACAACCCCGGCATGACGGCGCTCTATATCGAGCGCTACCTAAATTTCGGGCTGACCCGCGAGGAGTTGCAGTCGGGCAAGCCGATCATCGGCATCGCCCAGACCGGCAGCGACCTGTCGCCGTGCAACCGCCACCATCTCCAACTCGCCGACCGGGTCAGGGACGGCATCCGCGACGCCGGCGGCATCCCGCTGGAGTTCCCGACTCATCCGATCCAGGAGACCGGCAAGCGACCGACCGCGGCGCTGGACCGCAACCTCGCCTACTTGAGCCTGGTCGAGGTGTTGTACGGCTATCCGCTGGACGGCGTGGTTCTGACGACCGGCTGCGACAAGACCACGCCGGCCTGCCTGATGGCCGCCGCCACCGTCGACATCCCGGCGATCGTGCTGTCCGGCGGGCCGATGCTGGACGGCCATTACGAGGGCCGCCTGGCCGGGT
>JAZFQW010000182.1:0-2410 GCA_036445335.1 Alphaproteobacteria bacterium
CGAAGCGGTTGTTCATGCGCTCGGCAACACGGGGGCTGACGAAATGGCTGATGTCGCCGCCCAGCTGGCCGATCTCCTTGACCAAGCGCGACGAGATGAACTGGTAACGGTCCGACGCCATCAGGAACACCGTCTCGACCGCCGGATTGATCTTGGAGTTCATCGCCGCCATCTGGAACTCGTACTCGAAGTCCGACACCGCGCGCAGGCCGCGGATGACGACGTGAGCGCCGACGCTGTCGGCGAATGTCACCAGCAGGTTGTCGAACGGCCGGACCTCGATGTTGGCGCCGTCGTCGTGCAACCACGCGATCTCCTCGCGCACCAGCTCGACGCGCTCGTCGGCGCTGAACATCGGTCCCTTGCCGCCATTGCGCGCGACCGCGACGACCAGCCGGTCGACCAGCCGGATCGCCCGCTGGATGATGTCGGCATGGCCGTGAGTGACCGGATCGAAGGTCCCGGGGTAGACGCCGATTCGCTCCTCCGCCATGGGCCGCTCCGTTGCTTATGCGCCGCCTCAGGTGCCGCTGCCGTCGGCGGGCGAGGCTCCGTCGTCGTGATCGTTGTCGTTATTGTCGCCATCATCCGACACCGCGGCGACCGACACCACCCGCTCGCCCTCGGCCACCCGGAACATGGTGACGCCCATGGTCTTGCGCGCGGCGACGCGGACGTCGTCGACCGGGCAGCGGATGATCTGGCCGCCGTCGGTGACCATGATGATCTCGGCGTCGTCGCGCACCGGTCCGCTGGCGGCGATCGCCTTGTTGCGGTCGCCCATCTCCATGGTCCAGATGCCCTTGCCGCCGCGTCCGGTCAGGCGGTAGCCGTGGCTGGAGCTGCGCTTGCCGAAGCCCTGCTCGCTGATCGTCAGGATCATATCCTCCTCGACCGCCATTTGCTCGAAGCGCGCCTGGCTGAGCTCGATGTCCGGGCTCTCGACCTCGTCGACGCCGTCGGTCTCGACCCCCTCGGCCTGGCGCTGGGCGTTGACTTGCTTGAGGTAGGCGCGCCGCTCCTCGGCCGTGGCGTCGCTGTGCTTGAGCAGCGACATCGAGATCACCCGGTCGCCCTTGCCCAGACGGATCCCACGCACCCCGGTCGCGGTCCGTCCGCTGAAGATCCTGATGTCGGTCACCGCGAAGCGGATGCACATGCCCAGGTGGGTCGCCAGCAGCACGTCGTTGTCGTCGCCGCAGGTGCGCACGCCGATCAGGCTGTCGCCCTCGTCCAGCTTCATGGCGATCTTGCCGTCGCGGTTGATACTCACGAAGTCGGACAGCTTGTTGCGCCGGACCTTGCCGCTGGCGGTGGCGAACATGACGAACAGCTCGTCCCAGCTCGCCTCGTCCTCGGGCATCGGCATGACCGTCGAGATGGTCTCGCCGGGCGTCAGCGGCAACAGGTTGACCAGCGCCTTGCCGCGCGCCTGCGGCGTGCCGACCGGCAGCCGATAGACCTTCAGCTTGTAGACGATGCCGCGGCTGGAGAAGAACAGCATCGGCGTGTGGGTATTGGCGACGAAGACGTCGGCGACGAAGTCCTCTTCCTTGGTCGCCATCCCGGCGCGCCCCTTGCCGCCGCGCTTCTGGGCGCGGTAGGTCGAGGCCGGCAGGCGCTTGATGTAGCCGGTATTGCTGACCGTGACGACCATGTCCTCGCGCTGGATCAGGTCCTCGATGTCGGCCTCGAATTCGCTGTCCTCGATCTCGGTGCGCCGCGGCGTGCCGAACCGCTCCTTCATCTCCAGCAACTCGGCGCGCAGGATACCCAGCAGCCGCTCGCGGCTGTCCAGGATCGCCAGCAGGTCCTCGATATGACCGACCACCTGGCGCAGATCCTCGCCGATCTTGTCGCGCTCCAGCCCGGTCAGCCGGTGCAGCCGCAGGTCCAGGATGGCGCGCGCCTGGGCCTCCGACAGGTGATAGCCGCCGTCGGAGCCGACCGGCCGGTCGGGCTCGTCCACCAGCGCGATCAACGGCGCGACATCGCCGGCAGGCCAAGCAGTTGCCATCAATTGCTCGCGCGCCGTCTGAGGATCGGGCGCGCGCCGGATCAACGCGATCACGGCGTCGATGTTGGCGACGGCGACGCCCAGCCCCAGCAGCACGTGCGCCCGCTCCCGCGCCCGCGCCAGCTCGAACTTGGTGCGCCGGGTAATCACCTCCTCGCGGAACGCCAGGAACGCGTCGATGATCTGCTTCAGATTGAGCTGCTCGGGTCGGCCGCCGATGAGCGCCAGCATGTTGACGCCGAACGAGGTCTGCAGCGGCGTGTAGCGGTAGAGCTGCGCCAGCACCACGTCGGCGACCGCGTCGCGCTTGAGCTCGACAACCACGCGCACGCCGTCGCGGTCACTCTCATCGCGCAGGTCGGCGATGCCCTCGACGGTCTTGTCGTTGGCGAC
>JAZFQW010000183.1:0-7020 GCA_036445335.1 Alphaproteobacteria bacterium
GGATGGCGTCGCGTGGCGATGCTGGGTGCATCGCGAGCGGCGCCGGACGACGTCCCAAGCCCTTGAAAACGCGGTGCTGCGGGTCGACCAGGGAGGCGCGCGCGGCATCGCGGACGCTCCACGATGCGCCCGGCATCGCCGGCGCGCCCGCTCCTGACACCCGCGCCTCCCTGGTCGATGCTGCCCATAGGCATTACTCCGACAGGCTCCTAGCCGATCAGGCCGTAGCGCACGGCGATCCAAAGCCTGCCGGCCGGCGACAGGCGCACCGGGCGCTCGAGATCGCGCCAGCCCTGGCGCTCCAGCTTGGCCAGCACGCGTTCGTAAACCTCCATCATCAGAACGCACGGCTTCAGCCGCCGCCGGTCGCACCGCGCCAGCAGCGCCCTGGTCTCGCGGAACCGCGCCCGCGCCTGCGCCGCCACGACGGCGCAGACCTCCGGCAACGCCGGATGGGCGAGCACCGCGGCGGGCTCGTCCGTGGCGATGCCGTGTGCCGCCAACGCCTCGCGCGGCAGGTAGAGCCGGCCGCGCGAGGCGTCCTCGGCCAGGTCGCGCAGGATGTTGGTCAGCTGCAACGCCTCGCCCAGGGCGATGGCGATCGTCTCCGCCTCGGGCTCGCGCGCGCCGAAGACCCGGATCGACAGCATGCCGACCGCGCCGGCGACCTGGCGGCAATAGCGCTCCAGCGTTGCGGCGTCGGGTCCGCGCAGGGTGTTCAGCAGATCCGATTCCATGCCGTCGACGATCGCCAGGAACTCGGCGCGCGGCAGGTCGTAATCGGCGACCGGACCCAGCAAGGCGCGGGTGGTCGGCCGGGTCGGCCGGCCGGCGTAGAGCCGGTCGATCTCGGCCCGCCAGTCCGCCAGCTGGCCCAGCCGCACGGACCGGTCGCCGGGGTCGTCGGCGATGTCGTCGACCTCGCGGCAGAAGGCGTAGATGGCGTACATCGCCCGTTTCCGCGCCGCCGGCAGCGCGCGTATACCCGACAGGAACGAGCTGCCCGACCGCGCCACGATCCGCTCGACGTGAGTCCGGGCATCGCCGTCGCGCGCCGGTCGCGCGCCGAACGCGCGGCGGACCAGCGCGATCGCGGCGCCCAACGCCGCGTGGCAGACCAACGCCGGGCGCGACAGGGCGACCCGCTCGGCCAACGGATCGCCGCGCCGCAGGCGCGCCTCCAGGCGCTCCGCCAAGCGCACGATCGCTGCCGATTCCATCGCCATGCGCGGGCTGGCGGCCAGATAGGGCAGGGCGTGCGCCTCGGCAATCAGCGCGGCGATGCCGTCCAGGCAGCGGTCCAGCACACGGCGCAGTGCCGCGCCGGTCCGCGGCTGGTCGAGTGCCGTGACGTCCAGCCCCTCCGCCCGCAGCCAGTCGAGCGGCACATAGACCCGGTCGAGAGTGCGGTAATCGGCCTGGACGTCCTGAAGATGGTTGAGGATCTGCAACGCGCTGCACAGCGCGTCGGCGGCCGGCCAGGTGTCACGCGCCTCACCGTGCAGGTCCAGCAGGTACCGGCCGACCGGCATGGCGGACAGCGCGCAATAGCCCATCAGATCGGCCCAATCTTCATAGCGCCGCTTGGTGGCGTCCTGCTTGAAGGCGGCCAGCAGATCGACGCCGTGCTGTGCGGTCACCCCTGTCTCGGCCAGGCTGCGGCGCAACCGGTGGGCCTTCGCCAGCGCCGGGTCATCGGTGTCGCGCCCGGTCAGCGCGGCCTCGAACCGGTCGAGCCGGGCGATCTTGTCGCCCGGCACCAGCGCCGGGTTGTCGGCGATGTCGTCGGCGGCGCGGGCGAAGGCATAGAAGTCGGCGATGTGCGGTCGCAGCCGGGCCGCCAGCAGGCCCGACCCAACCGGGAAGTTCTCGTCGCGGGCGCCCTTGCCCGACGGTGTCTCGAAACCGGTGGCCACCATCGATCTAACCTAGCACGCCCGGACCACGGGATCGCTTGCCGGCGGCCTGAACCCGGCCTTTCCATCGGCCGCCGCGGCCAGTGGCGTGGCGCAGCGCCGAATCGACGGTCATCGCGCAATAGAGCAGGGCGGCGGCCGGCAGCGCCAGTCCCAGCGCCGCCGGCTGGTGGTAGAGCCGCAGCGTCGGGGCGATCGCCGCCGCCATAAGTGTCCACGCCACCAGCCCCGCTCCGGCGGCCGATGCCGCGCCGTGCAGCGGATAGGCCAACACCGCCAGCGGCGGCGCCAGATAGGTGAGTGCCATGCCTACCAGCGTACCGGCCAGCAGCAGCGGTGAGCGGTTCAATTGGGTATAGGCGCTGCGCGCGACCATTCGCCAGATCCCGGTCAGGCCGGCATACGGCCGGATGCTGCGAGAGCGGTCGGTCAGGCCGAGCCACAGTCGGCCGCCGCCGTCGCGACCGCCACCGGCGATCCGCGCGGCCAGGGCGCAGTCGTCGATCAGGGCACCGCGGAACGCCGCCAGCCCGCCGGCGCGGTCGAGCGCGTCGCGGCGCACCAGCAGGCACCCGCCGGCCGCCGCGGCGGTCCCGCGGCGGGGATCGTTGACCCAGGCGAACGGATACAGCATCCGGAAGAAGAACACGAAGGGCGGGATCAGCAGCCGGTCCCAGAAGCCGCGGCAGGCCAGCCCGACCATCAGCGACACAAGGTCGCAGTCGCCGGCCTCGGCCTTGGCCACCAGACGGCGCAGGGTGTCGGGATCGTGCGCGATGTCGGCGTCGGTGAACCACAGATACCGGGCGTCGGGCGCTGCCGCGGCGGCCCGGGCCACGCCCTCCGACAGGGCCCAGACCTTGCCCGCCCATCCGGCGGGGAGCGGTGCGGCGGCGACGACGGTCAGACGGCCGGCGACGTCCGCGGCCCGTGCCGCCAGCGCCGCCGTGCCGTCGGTGCTGTGGTCGTCGACCAGCAGCACGGCGAACGGTCCGGGATAGTCCTGCGCCAGCACCGACGCCACCACCGGCGCGATGATCGCGGCCTCGTCGCGCGCCGGAATGATCGCCGCGACCGCCGGCCAACGGCGCCGCGCCGGGGCCGGACCGTCGAGCGGCGTCGCGGCGCGCCAGAACCGGCCGCGGCCCAGCAGCAGATACAGCCAGATCGCCACGCTCGCCGCGGCGGCGATGGTCAGCACCGGTGGCATAGCGTGTCCGCGTCTCCGATTCCGGCCGGCGCCCTGGCCGCGTCGGGAAATCACCGATCGTCTAGCCGGCCGCGCCGGCGCGCCGGTCGGCATCGCGCCGGCTCGGGCGCGAGTCGTAGCAAATCGACGGCGCCGTGTCAGGACGCGTCGCCGTGGCGAACGCCGCGATGCCGCCGGCGGGACACAACCCGGCGGCAGTCCGTGCTATAGAGTGCACCGTTCGGCGGAGCCGCTCGCCCAATGGACCGGCGCAAGAACGGCCGCCGGTGCGACGCTTCGCCACCGCCGGCCACGAAACGGAGGCTCGATATGTCCCCCTCGGCGATGCCGCTGCCGCACGTCGACCGCCAGGCGTCGCCGCGCCGCGTCACCGTTCTCGGGTCCACCGGCTCGGTCGGGTGCAGCACGCTGGACCTGATCGGGCGTTCGCCCGACGCCTTCGAGGTGGAGGCGCTAACCGCCTGGCGCAGCGTCGACCGCCTGGCGCGACAGGCGCGCGCGGTGGGCGCCAAGCTGGCGGTGGTCGCCGACCCGGAGTGCTACGGCGCGCTGAAGGCGGCGCTGGCGGGCAGCGGCGTCGAGGCGGCGGCCGGACCCACCGCGCTGGTCGAGGCGGCGGAGCGGCCGGTCGACCGGGTGCTCGCCGCGATCGTCGGCGCCGCCGGCCTGCCTGCCACGCTCGCCGCGGTCGGCCGCGGCGCCGTGGTCGCGCTCGCCAACAAGGAGGCGCTGGTCTGCGCCGGGCCGCTGATGACCGCGATGATCGAGCGCAGCGGCGCCACCCTGCTGCCGGTCGATTCCGAACACAGCGCGATATTCCAGGTGATCGATTTCGACCGGCTGGACGCGGTCGACAGCATCATCCTGACCGCATCCGGCGGCCCCTTCCGCCGCCATTCGCGCGCGGACATGGCGGCGGTGACGCCCGATCAGGCGGTCGCCCACCCGACCTGGGATATGGGCGCCAAGATCTCGGTCGATTCTGCGACCATGATGAATAAGGGCCTGGAGCTGATCGAGGCGCACCATCTGTTCCGGCTGCCGGAGCCGCAGATCCGCGTCCTGGTACACCCGCAGTCGATCGTCCACAGCCTGGTGGCCTATCGCGACGGCTCGGTGCTGGCGCAGCTGGGCAACCCCGACATGCGCACGCCGATCGCCTATGCGCTGTCGTGGCCCGACCGGATGGCCACGCCGGTCGACCGGCTGGACCTGGGACGGATCGGCAGCCTGACCTTCGAGCCGCCCGACGAGGAGCGCTTTCCGGCGCTCAGGATCGCCCGGCAGGCGCTGCGCCAGGGCGGCGGCGCGCCCACCGTGCTCAACGCGGCCAACGAGGTCGCGGTCGCCGCGTTCCTCGATCGGCGCGTCGGCTTCCTCGACATCGCCGCGATCGTCGAGGACACGATCGAGCGCTGCGACCACCCGCCACCGGCGACGCTGGACGACGTGTCGGCGCTCGACGCCGCCGCGCGCGCCGTCGCCGGCCGTGCCGCCGACCGCACTGCGGCGCGGTGACCGGGCTCGGCGGTCCGGCCGGGCCGCGATCTTCTGAAATCATCGCGTGATTGCGTGACCGCGGAGTTGCCAAGGAATTGCTCCGGGTGGTAGGAGGGTTGTCTTGATCTTGTCATGAAATGAGTCGACCCTCCGACCGACGACAGCCAACGGCTTCACGGCCGTTCCGGTTCGCGCCGCTCGTCGGCGACGGAAGCCGCGTGAAGACACCCGACTCTGGGAGGCCAAGATGACCGACAAACCGCTGCTGGACGGGGTCGCCTACCCGGCGGATATCAGGGCGCTTGACGAGGGCCAGCTGCGCCAGCTGGCCGACGAGCTGCGTCAGGAGACCATCGACACGGTGTCGATCACCGGCGGACATCTCGGCGCGGGCCTCGGCGTGGTGGAGCTCACGGTGGCGCTGCACTACGTTTTCGACACGCCGCGCGACAAGCTGATCTGGGACGTCGGCCACCAGTGCTATCCGCACAAGATCCTGACCGGCCGGCGCGATCGGATCTGCACCCTGCGCCAGGGCGGCGGCCTGTCCGGCTTCACCAGCCGGCGCGAAAGCGAATACGACCCGTTCGGCGCGGCCCACGCGTCGACCTCGATCTCCGCCGCGCTGGGCTATGCCGTCGCCCGCGATCTGCGGCAGGACGACCACAACGTGATCGCCGTCATCGGCGACGGGTCGATGAGCGCTGGCATGGCCTACGAGGCGATGAACAACGCCGGGTCGAGGGACAGCCGGCTGATCGTCGTCCTCAACGACAACGACATGTCCATCGCGCCGGCGGTGGGGGCGATGAGCGCCTACCTGTCGCGGCTGATCTCGTCGAAGCCCTACCGGTCGATGCGCCATCTGGGGCGCGTGCTGGCCAGCAAGGTCCCCCGGCCGCTGGAAAACGCCGCGCGCCGCGCCGAGGAATACGCGCGCGGCCTGCTGACCGGCGGCACTCTGTTCGAGGAGTTGGGGTTCTTCTATATCGGGCCGATCGACGGCCATAATCTCGACCATCTGCTGCCGGTGCTGAAGAACGTGCGCGACGACCGCCAGGACGGGCCGATCCTGATCCACTGCGTCACCCAGAAGGGCAAGGGCTATACGCCGGCCGAGACCGCCGCCGACAAGTATCACGGCGTGTCCAAGTTCGACGTCGTCACCGGCAAGCAGGCCAAGTCGACGCCCACGGCGCCGACTTACACCAACGTGTTCGCCCAGGCGCTGATCGCGGAGGCTGAAGCCGACGACCGCGTCGTCGCGATCACCGCGGCGATGCCGTCGGGCACCGGGCTCAACAAGTTCGCCGACCGGTTCCCCGACCGCTGCTTCGACGTCGGCATCGCCGAGCAGCATGCGGTGACCTTCTGCGCCGGGCTCGCCTGCGACGGGCTGAAGCCGTTCGCCGTGATCTATTCCACCTTCCTGCAGCGCGCCTACGACCAGGTCGTGCACGATGTTGCCATCCAGCATCTGCCGGTGCGCTTCGCCATCGACCGCGCCGGCATGGTGGGCGCCGACGGGGTGACGCACCAGGGATTCTACGACATCGCCTATCTCGGCTGCCTGCCCGGCTTCGTGCTGATGGCGGCGGCCGATGAGGCGGAGCTGATGCACATGGTGGCGACGGCGGCGACGATCGACGACCGGCCGTCGGCGTTCCGCTATCCGCGCGGCGAGTCGGTCGGCGTGGAGATGCCGGACCGCGGCACGCCGCTGGCGCTCGGCAAGGGCCGGGTGCTGCGCGAGGGCACCAAGGTGGCGATCCTGTCGTACGGCACGCGGCTCGCCGCGGCGCTCACGGCGGCGGAGGATCTCGGCGCCCGCGGCCTCTCCACGACGGTGGCCGACGCCCGGTTCGCCAAACCGCTGGACGAGGATCTGGTGCGTCGGCTGGCGGCCGAGCACGAGGTGCTGATCACCGTCGAGGAGGGCGCGGTCGGCGGCTTCGCCAGCCACGTCATGCAGTTCCTCAGCCACCAGGGACTGCTCGACAACGGCCTCAAGATGCGGCCGATGTGCTTCCCCGACATGTTCATCGACCACGGCAAGCCGGACGCCCAGTACGAGCTGGCCCGGGTGACCGCCGACCACATCGTCGCGCAGGTGTTCCAGGCCCTCGGCTACGCCGACGAAGCGGCCGCCCCGGCCCGCGCCTGACCGCAGGCGGCGCGGCCGCCGGGACGCGGCCGCTCGATCCGTTCATCGTCGGCACGATGGCGGTCGCGTGCGAATCGTCACCCCGCCGCCGATGGTCCAGCCCGCACTTCTCATACTGGCCGCGGCCTGCGTCGCGTCCGGGCGGTCCGAGCCGCCAGGAGAAGGTCGAAGAGCGTAGCAACGCTACGGTCGAGGCGTTCGACGCGGCGGGCGGGCCGCCCGGGCGCGAC
>JAZFQW010000184.1:0-3462 GCA_036445335.1 Alphaproteobacteria bacterium
ATCCGATGATGGCGATCAATACCGCCGCGCCGGGCCCTGATACTGCCTTGTTGCTCGCCCTGATCCGCCAGGAAAGCGAGTTCAGGGTGGACGCGGTCAGCCGCGTCGGGGCGCGCGGGCTGATGCAGCTGATGCCGGCGACCGCGCGCCGGGTGTCGCAGCGGATCGGTGTCCCGCACAGCACCCGGCGCTTGACCGACGACGCCGACCACAACATCCGGTTGGGGTCGAGCTATCTGGCGCAGATGATCGAACGGTTCGACGGTTCTTACATTCTGGCGGTCGGTGCGTACAATGCCGGTCCGCGCAACGTCGAGGCCTGGATCGAGGAGCTCGGCGATCCGCGCAACCCGGGCATCGACGTGATCGATTGGGTAGAAAGCGTGCCGTTCTACGAGACTCGGAACTACATCCAGCGGGTGCTGGAGAACACCCAGGTCTACCGGCTGCGCCGCGGCGAGGCGCCGGCGCGCGGCTCGCTGGAACGGGATATCACGCGATGACCGCCCTGCCCGGCATCCGGGCCTGCGTCTTCGATGCCTACGGTACCCTGTTCGACATCCAGTCGCCGGTCGCCCGGCTGCGCGAGAGGCTGGGCGTCAAGGCCGCGCAGCTGTCCGTCGTGTGGCGCGCCAAGCAGCTGGAATACACTTGGCTGCGCACCCTGATGCGATGCCACGCCGATTTCTGGCAGGTCACCGGCGACGCGCTGGATTTCGCCCTGGCGGAGACCGGGCTTGACGACGCGGTGGTGCGCCAGGACCTACTGGACGAGTATCTGACGCTCGACGCCTACGAAGACGCCGAGCCGGTGCTCCAGTGGCTGCGCGCCAGCAACGTGAAGACCGCGATTCTGTCGAACGGCACGCCGGACATGCTGGCGGCGGCGACCCGCAGCGCCGGCCTGGACGAATGGCTGGACGCGGTGCTGTCGATCGAGGAGGCCGGCGTATACAAGCCCGACCCGGCCGCCTACACCATCGCGGTCGACCGTCTGGGGATGCCGGCGGAGGCGATTTGCTTCGTCTCGACCAACGGATGGGACGCGGTCGGGGCGGCCAGCTTCGGCTACCGCGTCGCCTGGCTCAACCGGTTCGGGCGCCCACCGGAGCGGCTGCCGGCGCGCCCCGACGCCGAGATCACCGGGCTGGACGCGCTGCCGCCGCTGCTGGGGCTCTAGTCGAGCCACTATGACCTACCGCGACGGGTTTGTCTCCGCGCAGGACGGCAAGCGGCTCTACTATCGCGACTACGGCCCGCCCCACGGCGCGGCGACGACGGTGCTGTGTCTGCCGGGGCTGGCGCGGAACTCGAGCGACTTCGATGCCCTGGCCTCACGCCTGGCGGCCGACCGCCGCGTGGTCTGCCCCGACTACCGGGGCCGCGGCCGGTCCGACTACGACCGCGACTGGCGCCATTACGCGCCACCGAGCGTGGCGTACGACATCGCGACGATGCTGACGGCGCTGGGCATCGAGCGCGCGGTGGCGGTCGGCACCTCGCTGGGCGGTCTGCTGGCGATGGGGCTGGCGGTGTCGCGTCCGACCGTGCTGAGGGGCGCGGTGCTGAACGATGTCGGCCCCGACCTGCCGGCCGGCGGGTTGCGGCGGGTGCGCGACTACATCGCGCGCGACCGGCCGCTGCCGGACTGGCCGGCCGCGGTGGCGACGCTGCAACGGATGATGCCGACGGTATCGGTGCCCGAGCCGGCCGAGGATGGCTGGCTGACGCTCGCCAAGGGCACCTGGCGCGAGAGCGAAGACGGGCTGCTGCGGTACGATTTCGATGCGCGGCTGGCGAAGACCCTCGACCGCGACGGTGCCGCGCCCGATCTGTGGCCACTGTTCCGGGCGCTGGCGCGGGTGCCGCTGGTCGCCGTGCGCGGCGCCGTCTCCGACATCCTCACGGCGGAGACCTTCGCGCGGATGGCCGAGACGGCGGCCGACCTGACCCCGGTCACGGTCGACGGCGTCGGCCATACCCCCAACCTGCAAGAGCCCGAGTGCCGGGAGGCGATCGATGCCCTGCTCGACCGAATCGGCTGACCGACCGCCGCGCGCCGCCGACATCGCCGCGGCGGCCGACCGCCTGGCCGGCCAGGCGGTGGCCACGCCGCTCTTGGAATCGCCGCTGCTGAACGGCCGGGTCGGCGGCCGGGTGCTGGTCAAGGCGGAGGTGCTGCAGCGCACCGGGTCGTTCAAGTTCCGCGGGGCGTACAACCGGATGAGCCGGATTCCGGCGGATCGCCGGGGTACTGGCGTGGTCGCCTATTCCAGCGGCAACCATGCCCTGGCGGTCGCCGCAGCGGCGCGCGTGCTGGGGATGGCGGCAACCATCGTCATGCCGGCCGACGCGCCGGAAATCAAACGCCGCGGCACGGCGGCGTGGGGCGCCACGATCGTGCCGTTCGACCGCGACCGCGACGACCGCGAGGCGATCGCCGCGCGCATCGTCGCGGACACCGGCGCGACCCTGGTCAAGCCGTACGACGACCCGGCCATCGTCGCGGGCCAGGGCACGCTGGGGCTGGAACTGGCCGAACAGGCGGCGGCGGCCGGCGCGCGGCCCGACGCCGTGCTGGTGCCGTGCGGCGGCGGCGGGCTGGTCGCCGGCGTCTCGCTGGCGCTCGCCACCGCGATGCCGGGGGCGCCGGTCTACGCGGTCGAGCCGGCCGGCTTCGACAGCACCGGGCGGTCGCTGGCCGCCGGCCGGCGGGTGCGGGTCGCGCCGCGGACGCGGTCGATCTGCGACGCGCTGCTGGCGCCGATGCCCGGCGCGATCACCTACGCGATCAACCGCCGGACCCTGGCCGGCGCCATGACGGTGACCGACGCCGCGGCGATGGACGCCATGGCGGTCGCCTTCGAGACCCTGAAGATCGTGGTGGAACCGGGTGGAGCGGTGGCCCTGGCCGCCATCCTGGCGCGCCGCCTCGACGCCGCCGGCAAGACGGTCGTCGCGGTGTGCTCGGGCGGAAACGTCGACGGCGGGCCGTTCGCCCGAGCGCTGACCGGCGGCGCCTGACCGCGGCGGCGGCGGGCAAGCCCGCACTTCTCATACTGGCCGCGGCCTGCGTCGCGTCCGGGCGGTCCGAGCCGCCAGGAGAAGGTCGAAGAGCGTAGCAACGCTGCGGTCGAGGCGTTCGACGCAGCGAGCGGGCCGCCCGGGCGCCGCGCAGACCGTGGTCAGTATGAGAAGTGCGGGCTAAGGCCGTATCGCGGCCGGCGTTTACTCCGCGGCATTCGCCTTGGGCTCGGCCGGGCTGATCACCAGATTGACGGCGGCCGCCTTCGGCTCGTCGGTGGCGTTGCGCTTGACAATGCCGTCGATGAACGCGCCGCGGTGGATCTCCAGGCTTTCGTGGAGGATGTCGCCGGTGATCTCGGCGGTCTCCTGCAGGATGACCTCCTTACCGCGGATGCGGCCATTGATCCGGCCCCACACCCGGACCTTGTCGGCGAT
>JAZFQW010000185.1:0-11650 GCA_036445335.1 Alphaproteobacteria bacterium
TGCGCGACCGCGAACGGCTGGACATGGCGATGCGCGGCGTCGACGTGGTGGTGCACGCCGCCGCCATCAATCAGATCCCGACCGCGGAATACAATACGTTCGAGTGCATCCGCACCAACGTGCACGGCGCCGAGAACGTCGTTCAGGCGGCCATCCACAACAACGTCGACCGGGTCATCGCCCTGTCCACCGACAAGGCGGCCAGCCCGATCAACCTCTATGGCGCGTCGAAGCTGGCGTCCGACAAGATCTTCGTCGCCGCCAACAACCTGTCGGGCGAGGGCGGTCCCGGGTTCGCCGTCGTTCGCTACGGCAACGTGGTGGGGTCGCGCGGCAGCGTGATCCCGCTGTTCGAACGGCTGATCGCCGATGGTTCGGACAGCCTGCCGATCACCGACGATCGGATGACCCGGTTCTGGATCACCCTAAAGCAGGGCGCGGAGTTCGTGCTGTCGGCGCTGGCGCTCATGACGGGCGGCGAGATCTTCGTGCCCAAGCTTCCCAGCATGCGGGTCACCGACCTCGCCCGGTCGATGGCGCCCGACCTGCCGCACCGGGTGATCGGCATCCGGCCCGGCGAGAAGCTGCACGAGGTGATGATCACCGAGGACGACGCGCGGTCGACCGTCGAATACGACGACCGTTACGTCATCCAGCCGCAGTTCGACTTCTGGCGCGACCGCGACCAGACGCCGGTCAACGGCGGCACGCCGGTCGCCGACGGCTTCCGCTATTCCAGCGACAGCAACGACCAATGGCTGGACGAGTCCACCCTGGCGACCCTGCTGGCCGAGCCGCGCTACTAGCGAGCGCAATGGGGTCACCCATTAGCCATGCCGGGCCAGCGCCCGGCCGATCGCCTCGATGTTTTCCCGGTTGCTGCCGTAGTCGACCATTGTCAGAGGGATGATCGGACGGCTCTCGACCTCGACCTCGGTGGACCCGTCGCTCACCTTGCGAATCCGAAACGCGATCCGGTCACCGAACGTCTTCCAGGTCATCCCGGTGTTGGCGACGATCTCGCCGCCCGCCGGGTCCCGGGTCTTGACGGCGACTTTTCGGCCCAGGTCGTCCAGCGACCGCAGGCAGATATCGAAGGCGTCGTCGTAGTCGCGGCTCAGGACGTATCGGCCGCTGCGCCGCAACTTGCCTTTGCCGGGGTTGCGTTCAAAATATCTGAGGAAGGCGGTGAACACGCCCGCCATGACCAGCCCGAAGACCAGCCCTGCACCGACGCCGACGCCCAGCGCTTCGTCGAGGCGCATCCGCGATGCGCTATTGAAGGCGGTGATGGCGCCGATCGGCACGCCAGTCAGCAGGACCATCAAGATGAAGCGCTTCATGGCGATGTCCCCGGGCAACGGTGCCGCCATCTGGATACACCGGCCCGGCGCTGCGATCCAGCGACGACCGGTCAGAGTCGGCACGGTTTCGCCGCGCCGCTACGCGGCGGGCGGGACCGGCAGCTACCCGGCGCTGCGGCGGGCGTCCTCGGCCTGGGATTTCTTCAGCCCCTCCCGGCGGTCGTGGCCGGCGTTGAGGTCGTTCAACATCGGCTCGGCCCTGGCGATCTCCAGCACGCGGCGCCACGACCAGCCCTCCGCGCCGGGCGGCAGGCGGGCGAAGATCGCCGACAGGAAGGCCAGGTCGTCGGGGCTGTCCAGCGTCCAGCGGTGCCAGGCCAAATTCGCGACGGGGCAGGGAAGGTTGGCGGTCCGCGCCTTGCGGTGGTTGCGGACATATTGGGTGACGTGCTCGCGGTGCGACGGCAGCGAGGCCTCGCGCGCCGACCGGTGCAGCCAGTCGGCGCCCAGCACCTCACAGTCGAGGCCGTGCGGCCAGCTCGGCGGATCGGTGTTGCACGAATAGTCGGCGCCGATGCTGTGATACAGCTCCAGCACGTCGCCGCAGACCACCGGGTCGATCAGCGGACAGTCGCTGGTCACCCGCATGATGATGTCGGCGCCCAGCGCCAGCGCGGCCTTGTGATAGCGGTCCAGAACGTCGGCCTCCGAGCCGCGGAACACCGTCGCGCCGGCGCCCTCGGCGTCGGCTGCCAGCAGGTCGCAGCCGGGGTCGTCGGGGATCGCGCAGCAGACCACGTCGACGCCCGGGATCGCGGCGCAGCGGGTCAGCACATGGTGCAGCACCGTGGCCCCCGCCAGTTCGCAGCGCACCTTGTCGGGCAGTCGCGTCGACGCGCGTCCGGCCTGTACGATAGCGGCGGTCACGCTCATCTCTCTGCTCCCAGGCAGTGGGCGAGCTCGGCGGCGACCCGCTCGGCGTCGGCGTCGGCCATCGCCGCGAACATCGGCAGCGACAGGCAGGACTGGTAGTAGGCCCAGGCGCCGGGCAGCGACAGGTCGCCATAGCGTTGCCGGTAATATGGCTGCAAATGGACCGGCACGTAATGCACCTGGGTGCCGATCCCGCGACGTCGCAGCCGGCGCATCAGCGTCGCGCGGTCGACCGCGGCGGCGGCGAAATCGATCAGCACCGGATAGAGGTGCCAGGCCGGGGTGCACGCGGCGATCCGGTCGATCGGCCGGACCAGCGGCGCCAATGGCGCCAGCAGGGCGTCGTAGCGGTCGGCCAGGGCGCGGCGGCGGGCGACGAACCGGTCCAGCTTGCCCAGTTGGCTGAGCGCCAGGGCGCAGTGGATGTCGCTGGCGCGGTAGTTGAAGCCCGGCGTCGGCATCTCGTAGTACCAGGGATTGGTGCCGCCGTCGGCCGATCGAGCCAGGTCGGCATGCGCGAACGCGCCGTCGCGGACCATGCCGTGGTTGCGCAGCCGGGCGGCGCGCTCGGCCAGCGCCGGGTCGTTGGTCGTCAGCGCGCCGCCTTCGCCGGCGGCGATCGTCTTGACCGGATGGAAGGAAAACACCGTGGCGTCGCAATGCCGGCAGGCGCCCACCGGCGTCGTTCCGCCGGCGCCGTCGTGCCGGTCCCCGCCCAGCGCGTGACAGGCGTCCTCGACGACCGCCAGGTTGCGCGCGCCGGCCAGCGCGGCGATCTGGTCCATCGCGCAGGTCTGGCCATTCAGGTGGACCGGGAACACCGCCCGGATGCGACGGTCGCCGGCGCGCCCGATGGCCGCGTCCAGGTCGGTGGGCCGCATCAGGCCGGTCGACGGGTCGACGTCGGCGAAGACGACCTCGGCGCCGGTCGCCCGCACCGCGTTCGCCGTCGCCAGGAAGGTCAGCGTCGGCACCACCACGGCGTCGCCGCAGCCGATGTCGCAGGCCAGCGCCGCCAGGTGCAGGGCGGCGGTGCCGTTCGCGCAGGCAACCGCATGGGCGGCGTCCAGGCGCGCCGCCAGGGCGGCCTCGAACCGCGTCACGGTCGGCCCCGTCGTCAGGAAGTCGCCGCGCAGCACCTCCGCCACCGCGGCGATGTCGTCCTCTTCGACGAGCTGCCGGCCATATGGCAGGACGGGCGCGTCGGCGGCTATGAACTGGTCGTCGGGCATGGCGAGTCGCGTTGAAGTCTCGTTAATTCGGATTGCCGAACCGTTAATCCGAATTTCTCATGCTGGCCACGGTCGGCGCGACAGCGCCGCCCTCCGGGTCGTGGCCAGTATGAGAAATGCGGGTTAATGGCCGTACTGCCGGCCGTAGCGGAAAAAAAACTAGGCGCGGGATGGACCCGCGCCCGGTTCACGGCGATGGCGATCCGCTCAATGCAACTTTTGCCGCATCGGATATTTATCGCTCACCATGACGTGCTGGTAGGCCAGCCGGTTCGCCGTGTCGACCAGCACCGGCGCGCGCAGGTTGGCAGTCAACTCGACGCCGTCCGGCGTCTGGTGGGCGGTGACGATCAGCAGGATTGCGAGATCGGCCAAGGCGATGCCGTAGTGGTCGGCGGCGTCCTGCAGATCGAAGTCATCGAAGCCGCTGGCCTCGGTCGAAACCGGGGCGACATAGAAGCCGATGCCCGGCTCGTCGATGCTCTGCAGCAGCTTGAACTGCTCGGCGCCCTCGTGGGGCAGGTTGAGCACGGCGAATTTCTGCAGGTTGCCGAACCCGATCAGCCCCTTCGGCAGGGTGACCGTCTTGTCGCGGTCGACCTCGAAGTCGCCGTATCGGGTCGGAATGATCTGCGTTCCGGTTTCAACCGCCATCACGGTTCCTTCGGTCGTGCAGGGATCGGCCGGAAGGCCCTCACTCACCGCACTGCTACCCATTGCCAGCATGGTAGGTGCTGCTCCTTTCAACAGGGTTAACGGGCACTTCATCCTGTGCGCCGTTCGGTTGTCCGCTACCTGAGGAAGTCCAGAAGCGAGACCGACTGCAGCCGGGCGAGCGTCAGGTACGACGCCTCCAGCTGCGTCTGGTCGTTCGATATGCGGGTCACGGCCTCGGCCAGATCGGTGTCTTCGATGTCCGAGATCGCGGTGTCGGCGTAGGTCATGAACTGCTGGTGCCGCAGCTTGGTCTGCTCCAGCACGCTGTACTTGGCGCCGACGTCGCTGCGAATGCGCGACAGGTCGCCGATCGCCTCGCGGGTCAGGTCGAGCGCCGCCGACAGGACCGCCGTGCGGTTGGGATCGGCGGGATTCAGCCCGGCCCATTTGGTGTAGGACAGCGCCCGCATCAGCTTTTCGAAACCGTCCTGATCCGCGGTCGTGCCGTAATCCAGCTCGAAACTGTCGCCGGCGCGGGCGACTGCGGTGATGCCGTCGCCCTGATAGTAGCTGGTGTCGACCGCGCCCGGCGCGGCCGGTGGCCAGGTCGCTGTGGGGTCGTAGCCGGTCAGATCGACCGGGGCGATATCGCCGCGGCTGCCGGCGAACAGGTAGCGGTCCCCGTGCCGGACGTTCAGCAGCGACGCGACCTCTTGCAGGAAGCCGCCGCCGATTTCGTCGAGGGCGACCAAGTCGGCGTTGTCGGCGTTGATGGAGATCGCCAGCTGGCCGAGCAGATAGGTCGCGCGGTCGGTCATGGTCGCCAGCGTCGATTCGGTGATGTCCAGCCGGCCGATCGCGCGGTCGATGTTCTTGACGTACTGTTCCGCCCGGACCGAGCTGCGTTCCAGGGACAGCAGTTGGTGGGCGTCGACTCCCAGCTTGTCGTAGCTCTGGGCGACCTTGCCGCTGGACACCGCGATCTGGGAATCCTTGATGCGCGTCTGCGTCGCAGACAGGTAGGACAGGTTCAGCAGATGCTGGGCATAGTTGGCGACTCGGGTCATCGTGCCCGCCTTTCCTATCGGCCGAGGTTGACCAGGATGGTGAACAGCTCGTCCACCGCCTGGACCAGCCGCGCGGACGCCTGATAGGCGTTCTGGTAGACCACCATGTTCGACATCTCCTCATCGAGGTTGACGCCGCTGAACGACAGTGCCTTGTCCTTCAGGTCGCGGTGCAGCGAGTCCTGGAAGATGAAGTCGCGCTCGGCGGTTTCCGCGTTGCTGGCGTTGAACGACAGGATCGCCGCGCCATAGCCGGCCAGGCTGGTGTCGGTCGCCGGCAGCCCGCCCAACGTGCCGAAGCTGACATTCGTGGCGAACGCGTCGGCCATCGCCCGAGCGATGGCGTCGTCGGCCGAGCCGATGTAGAAATTTCCGCTGCCGGCGGGCTCTTCGCGCAGCTTTCCGCGCGACAGCAAATCTGGGCTCTCCAGGATTGCCTGGCGGACGCCGATCGAGCGGGCGGCGCCGGCGACGCTGGGGCGCACGCCCAGCGTCTGCAGCAGCGTGCCGCTGTCGGTGAGCACGATGTCGGTGCCGTCCGGCCCGGTGATCTGGAGGCGCGCGCCGCCGGTCACCTGGTCGACCGCGGCGGTCACGCCCTGGCCGGCCAGGGCGGCGTTGATGGTGTCGGCGACCTGCTGCAGCGACATGCCGTTGGCGTAGGCGGCGGCGAACGTGCCGCCGGGCGTCTGGAAGGTCAGCGTGCCGGCGGAATCGGCGCGCGTGGCCGGATTGATGACGCCGCTGGAATAGCCGCCGAGCTCTGGCGTTGCGGTGAAGAAGTTGTTCAACCCGAAGAAGTGCGAAAACCCGCGCGTGCCGCCGGCCAAGCCGATCGCGCTCGGCGCCAGGGCGGACGGCGGTTCCGGTTGGGCGACCACCAGCTCGTCGCCCGATCCCGATGTCAGCACCAGCCGGCCCTGGCCATCGACCGCGGCGGTGACGTTCAAACCGGCCGTCGAGTTGATCGCAGTGACGATGTCGGCGACCGTGGCGACGGTGCCGAGGTCGAGGTCGAGCCGCGGCACATTCATGTTGCCGCTGGCATCGACGGTGCCGATGCGCACGTATCCGGTCGCGCTGACCGGCGTCGCGGCGCCCAACGGCAGCATCACCGTCCCGGTCATCACGGTCGATCCGGGATACGGCGTTCCCTGGTTGTGCAGCGCGTTGACGCGGTCGCGGAGCTGCGCCGCCAGCTCGTCGAACTGGTCCGCCATGTCGACCAGCGTGGTGTCGCGCATCTCGATCAGCGACGCCAGTCGGCCGCTGCCGATGCTCAGCGTGATGTCGCGGCTGCCGTCCGACACCGGATTGGGCGGGTCGCTGGGGTTGACGATGATGCCGGCGATCGTCCCCGGATAGCCCGGGTCGCCGGGCGGCAGGTAGGTGCGCTCGGCGGTCATCACCGTGGACGCCGAATAGCCGATCCTGGTGGCCTGACTCTCGACCAGCGTCTGGCCGTTGCGGGTCATTATCACGATGTAGCCGTTACTGCGCTCGAAGTACTGGATCGGCAGGTATTCCGCCACCGTATCGATGGCCAGGGCGCGCTGATCCTCCAGGTCGGCGGTCGGGTTGCCGGCCAGCCGGTGGTTGGCGATCTTGACGTTCAACTCGGCGATGAAGCTCAGCTGGTCGTTAATGTCGTCGACCGCCGCGGCGATCTTGCGGTCGGCCTCGCCGCGCAGGTCCTGAACGCCCTGCGCCAGGGCGTTCAGCTCGCGCGCGGCGGCGGCGCCGGCGGTCACTGCGTCCAGCCGGTGCACGGCGCTGTCGGGATTGGTCGCGACGTTCTCCAGCGACGTGGCGAAGCGGGTGATCGTCGCCCCGACCGAATTGTCGTCGTTGAGGTTGCCGAATAGCGCCTGCATCTGAAGATAGAAGTCGCGGCGCACTTCGCGCTCGCCGAGCGCCGTCGCCTCGGTGCGCACCTCGCCCTGCAGGAACTGGTCGACCGCGCGATCGATCGACGAGATCACCACGCCGGCTCCGACGCCGGCCAGGGTTCGCGATTCGGTCGTCACGGTCTTGCGCGAATAGCCTTCGGTGTTGACGTTGGCGACGTTGTTGGCGGTCACCTGCAACGACGTCTGGTTGACCATCAGCCCGCTCAGTGCGTTGGTCAGGGTGATCGCCAGTGACATTGCGGTTGCTCCCCGGTTTCGTCTCTAGAGCCGCTGGTCGAGCCGCACCGAAATGGCGGAGTCGGCTGTCGGGCGCGGCGCGACGCCGGCATCGGTGTAGCCCTGGACGTCGGCGGTACGATCGCGGACCGCCTCGACGATCGCCTTCATCAGGCGCTCGTTCGCAGTGGTGACCGCCTTCAACGCGGCCTCGTTCTTCGCGCCCACCGCCTTCAGCTCCGCCACCGCCGTGCGCAACTCGTCGCGCAGGATCGGGTCGACGGTCTGCAGCAGCGCCGGGTCGGCGCCCAAGTCCGCGATCTGCCGTTCGTAGCCGTCAATCAGCGCCGTCTTGCGGGGCTGCAGGGCGCCGATGTCCGACGGCCGCATCGACCGCAACAGATCGATCTCGCGGTTGATGATGTCGACCAGCGGTCCGACCGTGCCGATCAGCTGGTTCACCTGCGCGCCGGTGTCGGTCATTCCTGGACCTCCTGTACCTTAAGGATCTCCGCCATTACCTGGTCGGCGATGCCCAAGCCGCCGGATTGGGCGGCGATGCGGCCGTATTCGTTGACCATCATCGAGCGAAAGATCTGTTCTGCGTGGCCGCCGCCGAACGGGCCGTCGGTGTCGATGCCGGCGAACATGTGGCTCAGCATCTGCGCCAGGAACACGGCCTCGAACTCATCCGCCGCCGCTCGTGCCGCCGCCGGATCGGCGGTCGGCCGCGGCCGTTCGGCGTCGGCCAGCAGCGGCTGCCGGCTGAACAGGGCGTCAGCTTGTGTCAATTCGGTCATCGCGCCGGCCTCCGGTCACATCACGTCGATTTCCGCCTGCAGGGCGCCGGCCGCCTTGATCGACTGCAGGATCGAAATCATGTCGCGCGGGCTGATGCCCAGCGCGTTCAGGCTCTGCACCAGCTCCTGCAGCGTGACGCCTTCCGACACCACACCCAGCTGCCGGCCGTCGCCGCTGTCGATGGCGATGTCGGTGCGCGGCACCACCTCGGTCGACCCGTTCTCGGAGAACGGCGCCGGCTGCGACACCAGCGGGGTCTCGGTGATGCGGACCGTCAGGTTGCCCTGGGCGACCGCCACGGTGCTGATGCGCACGTTCTCGCCCATCACGATGATCCCGGTGCGTTCGTCGATCACCACCCGCGCCACCTGGTCGGGCTCGACGCGCAGCTGCTCGATGCTCGTGATCAGCCCCACGGCGTCGGTGTCGCGCCCGGCCGGGACGGTTACCCGCACCGTCGCCGGGTCGGTCGCTCTGGCGATGTCGGTGCCGACGAACGCGTTGATCGCCTCCATGATCCGCCTGGCGGTGGTGAAGTCCGGGTTGCGCAGCGACAGCCTGACCGTGTTCACGCCAGCGAAGTCGAAAGGTATCTCGCGCTCGACGATGGCGCCGCTGGCGATCCGGCCGCCGGTCGGCACGCCCTGGGTGACCGTCTGGGCATCGCCCTGGGCGCTGAATCCGCCGACCGACAGCGCGCCCTGGGCGACGGCGTAGACCTCGCCGTCGGCGCCCAGCAGCGGCGTCACCAGCAACTGGCCGCCCATCAGGCTGTCCGCGTCGCCCAGCGACGACACGGTGACGTCGATCCGACTGCCCTGGCGGGTGAACGGCGGCAGGGTCGCTGTCACGATGACCGCCGCCACATTGTCGGTCTTCAGACCGCCGTCGCGGACGTTGATCCCGAGCCGTTCCAGCATGCCGATCAGGCTCTGTTCGGTGAACGGCGAGCCGTTCAGGCTGTCGCCGGTGCCGTTCAGGCCGACCACCAGCCCATAGCCGACTAGCAGATTATCGCGCACTCCCTCGACGTCGACGATGTCCTTGATGCGCGCCGAGGCCGCCGCCGGGGCGATGAGCTGCGGCGCGATCAACAGGCTCGCCAGCAGCACCAGCACGGCCTGCCAGGCCGGTCCGCAGCGGGCCGCAACCGGGTCGAGGGCGCGGGCTGGCAGGGTGGGTGAGGGCATGGTCGGCTCGCTTTGGTTTCGCTCACCGCCAACAGTGCGAACCGTGTGCCATCCGCCTTTACCGCTATCTCATTGATAAGGAAAGAAGATGCCGATCGTGTCCGGCGCCGGCGCGGTGGCGGGCGGCAAGCCTTGCCAGGCAGTGGGCAAGACTTGCCGAGCGCTGCCGCGGCCGGTGCGGGAAATGCGGTTTAACGCGGCATTAAGACTGCGCGCGCCAGATTGGTCGCCGCGTCAACCATTGCGAACGGACGGCCGACGGTCGACCATGAAGATCGAGGGCAGCAATCCACTCCGCGGCACCGCGGTCAAGCGCGGCAAGGCCGGCAAGGGCGCCGGCCGCACGGACTTCGCCGATGCGCTGGACGGCGGCCGGGATGCCGCGACGTCGCCGGCCGGCGTCACCGCGACCGCGCCGATCGCATCGGTCGACGCGCTGATCGCGGTGCAGTCGGCCGACGACCCCGTGGCGGACCGCGGCAAGGCCCGCGCCCGCGCCGCCGAACTGCTGGATCGGCTGGACGAGTTGCGCGCCGACCTGCTGCTCGGGCGGGTCTCGCGGCAGCGGCTGGGCCGGCTCGCCGACCTGGTTCGTGCTCGCCGCGCCACGGTGGACGACCCGAAACTGGCCGAAGTGCTCGACGAGATCGACCTGCGCGCCCAGGTCGAACTGGCGAAACTTGCGGTCGAGCCCTGACGACGCGGCACCGCCGTTCACAAAAAATTCAAGATTACAATGGCTTGGTACCCACCTTCGAGGCGAATCCCGGGATTGTCGTCGGCCCCGCCGATCCATATACTCCCCGCCTCTCAGGCACTGGCCCTATAGCTCGTGGTAGGAAAATGGATACAGGTATGAAGTCCACGCTGGTCCCTCCGGACTATAAGCCGACAGACGGCGAACCGTTCATGAACCCGATCATGCGGGAGTATTTCCGCGAGAAGCTGCTGCGGTGGCGGGCGGACCTGCTGGCGGACTCGACGGAGACCATCCAGCACCTGCAGGAAGGGGGCCTGGTCGAGCCGGACATCGCCGACCGGGCGTCGCTGGAGACCGATCGGTCGCTCGAACTGCGGACGCGTGACCGGGAGCGCAAGCTGATCGCCAAGATCGACGAGGCCCTGGCCCGCATCGACAATGATTCCTACGGCTACTGCGAGGAAACCGGAGAGCCGATTTCGATCCGCCGGCTGGAGGCGCGGCCCAACGCCACGCTCAGCCTGGAGGCGCAGGAGCGGCACGAACGGCTGGAGCGCACCCACCGCGACGACTGACCGGCCAGGCGTCGATCCGCACTGGCGGACAGGGCCGGCCCGCGTGGCCGGCCCTGTGCGTTTTCGGCACGCGCCCACTGGCCGCGCCGCACAGACCGCCGAAATCCTCGACCAGGTTGACGCCGATCACCGACAAGTCGCGGCCGGCGCAGTCTTCGATCACGCCGTTCAGGTGGGCGAATACCGGCCGGCACGGCGGGCACCAGCTGGCGAAGAACATCACTACGACCACCCGGTAGGCCAGCGCCGCCGCGCTCGGCAGGTCGCCCCGGGAGGCCGTGTGGGTGGCGATATAAGCATCGGCAGTGTGATGGCAATCACAGCCGCACCGGCCGCATGGGCCATAATGCGCGTCCGCCCTTATTGGCGGGACGGACGAGTTACGCATTTGCCGACGGAGAGCGTTCATGGGACACGTGACTAAGGGACTGCCGTGGTGCGTCATCGATATCGATACGACCGAGGGGCGTGTCTTCTTTCAAGAGCGGTGGCGGTACACATGGATGGTGAGTATTCCGCTGCGAGACTGGACCCACCGGGAGAAGATCGATTTTCATGGCGGCGCCGACCGTCACATTTGGGCGGCATGGAGCAATCGGGTCGTCTTCAACGTCGCGGGAGGATCACGGTTTGCCCGGAGGTTCAGCCGACGGGGGGTTCGCATCAATCTCGACATCCGCTGGGTCACCAGCCGTGAGCACTGGAATGTCACGGTCTGGAAGATACCGGCGGCCGAACACCGGACCAGTAAGGTGTTTTGGAATACGCGGACGATCCTTCTGGATACCAACGATTTCGATACCCGAACCTTCAACCATGCCGGTCCGCCGGCTACGACCTCACGGCTGGTTCCGGTGGCCCATGAATTCGGGCACGCAGCGGGCAATACGGTTGTGTTGGGGCGTGGTGACGAGCGCCGCACCGGCCACGCGAATGTAAACGATCACAGCAGCATCATGAACGCCGGAAGTCAGCTTCGCGCCAGGCATTTCAGAACGATCATCGCCGAGTTGAATACGATGATTCCGGACTGCACGTTCTCGGTCCGGAACGTGTAACCGGGGG
>JAZFQW010000186.1:0-2691 GCA_036445335.1 Alphaproteobacteria bacterium
TGGCGGACCCGACAGGATTCGAACCTGCGACCTCTGCCTTCGGAGGGCAGCGCTCTATCCAGCTGAGCTACGGGTCCGTCGCCGGCGACGAGGGCGCCGGGTTCGGCGCGGCCGCGACACTACCGCAAAGCGCCCGCCGTGCAAACAAGGAACGGCGCCGGGCTGGCTTCTCCGCGGCGGCGTGGTCCGCCGCGGGCTAACCCGACGGCTCCTGCGCCAGGGTGGCCAGGGCGGCGGCGGCGCGGGCGTCGGCGCCGGACGGCAGCGGCTGCGCTGAGTCGGCGATCCAGGCGGCGATGTCGTGCTGGACGATGGCGCCGTTCAGGTCGCGCAGCAGCATGTGGTAGCCGTCGGGATAGAAGGCGACGACGTGGCGGCCCGGCGGCAGCCGCCGCAGCATCGCCTCGATCGGCTGGGCCGGCAGCACATCCTCGTTGTCGCCGTAGAGGAACAGGCCCGGCACCGCCAGCCGGGGCCCGGCCTCGAAGCCTTCGCCCATCAGGTCGACCAACCCTTCGACCAGGTCCAGGCGGAATTCCTTCAGCACCAGCGGGTCGCGCGAGAACGCCATCAGCATCTCGATGTTGTCCGACGGCTGGATGTCCAGCCCCTGGCCGCTGACCGCCATCCACGGCACCGTGTTGGCGCCGACCCACAGCGCCCAGCGCTGGTAGAACGGCATGGTGTCGCGCGCCCACACCGCCGCGGCGACCAGGATCATGCCGTCGACCGCGGGTTCGCCGTCGGCCAGCGTCGCCATCGCCACCGCGGCGCCCATGCTGTGGCCCAGCAAATAGAGCGGCGTGTCGGGATGGCGGTCGCGCAGCAGCCACACCGTGGCGCGCAGGTCGCTGACCAGGGTGTCGGTGCCGGGCCAGATGCCGGGTCGGTCGGTGGCGCCGAAGCCACGCTGGTCGTAGGCGTAGGTGACGATGCCCCGGTCCGCCCAAAAGGCTCCGGCGTCGGCGAAGGCGTTGCTGTAGTCGCCGAACCCGTGCACCGCCAGGATCACCGCGTCGGGCGTGTCGTCGGGCGACCAGGTGCGCAGCGGCAGCCGGTAGCCGTCGGCCGCGATCACCGCGTCGTGGGTCACCGCCGGCGCCGTCACCGCCGGCCCCATCGGCTGGTAGCTGCCGGCGCAGGCGGCCAGCGCCAGCGACGCCGCGACCACGGCGGTCGGCCCGGTCCCGCTACGACGGCCCATGGGCGCCCCGGGTGATCTGGAGGAAGATGTCCTCCAGGTCGGTCTCTTCGGTCGTCAGGTCGGTGATCTGCACGCCGCAGCGGTCCATCACGTTCAGCAGGTCGCCCAGCCGCGTCGCGCTGGGCTGGTAGCGGACCTGCAGATGGTGCGGGTCCGGCAGCTCGATCTGGTAGTCCTTCAGCGCCTCCGGCACCTCGGTCAACGGCGACGTCAGCTGCACCGTCAGGGTCTTGCTGTCGAGCCGGCGCAAGAGGTTCGCCGTGGTGTCGCAGGCGACCACCGTGCCGTGATTGATGATGGCGATGGTGTCGCACAGCTCCTCGGCTTCCTCCAGATAGTGGGTCGTCAGCAGCACCGTGGTGCCGGCGCGGTTGAGCGCCCGCACCTGGCTCCACAGCTGCCGCCTGAACTCGATGTCGACGCCCGCGGTCGGCTCGTCGAGCACCAGCACCGGCGGCGAATGCACCATCGCCTTGGCCATCATCAGCCGCCGCCGCATGCCGCCGGACAGGGTGCGGGCGTACGCCTTGGCCTTGTCGGACAGGCCGACCGCCTGCAGCAGCTCCGCGGTGATCCGCTCGCGCTTGGGCACGCCGTACAGGCCGGCCTGCAGGTCCAGCAGCTCCTGCGGGGTGAAGAACGGATCGATGTTCAGCTCCTGCGGCACGACGCCGATCGCCGAGCGCGCCTGGCGCGGCTGGCGCACCGTGTCGTAGCCCCAGATCAACGCATCGCCCGAGGTCTTGTTGACCAGCCCGGCCAGGATGTTGATCAGCGTCGACTTGCCGGCGCCGTTGGGACCCAACAGGCCGAACAGCGAGCCGCGCGGGATCTCCAGGTCGATCGCGTCGAGCGCCAGCTGGTCCGGCGACTTGCCGCTGCCCTTGTAGACCTTGGTCAGCCCGCGCACCGACACCGCGCTGGTCGGCAGCGCGGCGGGATCCTGATCGCTGAAGGCTACGGGCTCGGCCACCATGGCGATATCGGTCGCGCGTCCTAGAACGTCAATCCGGTTGATCGGCAAGCCTTCATGGGTATCATCCAGCGGTCCGGCGGGTCAACCGGCCCACCCTGGGGCGCGCCGCCGGAAAGGATCTGGACCCAGCCATGTCGACGCCCGACGCCGACCCGCCCGAGACCATCGAGGTCGACCCGCACACTGAAACCGTCGGATGCGACGGCGGCGCGCTCGGCCACCCGATGGTCTACTACAATTTCGGCGCCCGCGACGCGGTCGACTGCGGCTATTGCGGCCGCCGCTTTCGGAAGTCGAACGCGGGCGACGCCGGCGGGCACTAGCGCGCGTCCGGCTCGGGCCTGAACCCTCGACTCCGGACCCCGGCTGCGCGATGGTCGAGACAGTCCATCAGCGATCGCAGACACCATGGCCGATCCCGTCAGTCACGCCGACCGCACCTATTACCTGGTCGACGGCTCGGGCTTCATATTCCGCGCCTTCCACGCCCTGCCGGCGATGACCCGCAAGT
>JAZFQW010000187.1:0-8095 GCA_036445335.1 Alphaproteobacteria bacterium
ATCTCCTGACCGCAGGCCGCGACGACGCCGTCCGACGCGCCGGAGGGCGCGAGCGTGGTATCGTGGCCGGCGACGGGTAGTACCAAGGGTCACTATCAGCGATCTTTGGTATATACAACGGGCATGCCGGTGCAGCATCTCGTCACACGCGGATCGCGGGCTCATCGCGGATGGGGGAGGCGGGTCATGGGGTGGCTGGCGGCGGCTCTGGTGGGCTATGGCGCCGTCGTCGCCGGGGCATTCGTGTTCCAGCGCGGTCTGCTCTATTTCCCCTCCACGGTGACGCCCGACCCGGCCGTTCAGGTCGCCGGCCGGATGGCGGCGGCGCACTACCGCACGGTGGACGGGCTCGACCTGACCGGCTGGTACCGCGCCGCCGAGGACCGCCGACCGACTCTGGTCTATTTTCACGGCAATGCCGGCCATCACGGCGACCGCGCCACGCTGGTGGGGGCCTATCTCGACGCCGGCTACGGCGTGTTGTTGGCCGGCTATCGCGGCTATGGCGGCAACCCCGGCCGGCCGACCGAACAGGGGCTGTACCGGGACGGCCGCGCCGCGCTGGCGTGGCTGGCCGAGCACGGCGTGCCG
Organism: Alphaproteobacteria bacterium; assembly: GCA_036445335.1. GTDB lineage: Bacteria > Pseudomonadota > Alphaproteobacteria > DSM-16000 > Inquilinaceae > JAZFQW01. The sequence continues at coordinate 592 of JAZFQW010000187.1, forward strand.
GCAGGGGATATCGTGCTCTACGGCGAGTCCCTGGGCTCCGGTGTCGCGGTCCAGATGGCGATCGAGGCCGAGGTTCGCGGCGTCGTGCTGCAGGCGCCGTTCACGTCGGCGGTCGATGTCGGCCAGGCGGCCTATCGCATCCTGCCGGTGCGCTGGCTGATGTGGGACCGCTTCGACAGCCTGGCCAAGGTCGGTGCGCTCGACGCGCCGCTGCTGCTGATCCACGGCGAGGCCGACCGGGTCATCCCCGTCCGCTTCGGTCGCCGGCTGTACGCCGCCGCGCCAGAGCCGAAGGAGGCGCGGTTCATCGCCGGCGGCGACCACAACGACCTCCACCTGTTCGGCATCACCGCCACCGTGCTCGATTTCCTGGCGCGGCTGCCGGGCTAGCCCGCGGCCAGAGTCACCGCCTTCTCCGCCGCCTCGAACGGCAGCAGAACACATTCGTGGCGGCTCTTGGCGGCGCGGACCGGGTGGAAGTCCTGCAGCACCGGCCATGCCGCGGGCACCTGCCCGCCGTTACGGATCATCGCCGCGAACTGCTGGGCGATCCGGTGCAGTTCGGCGGCGTTCAGCCCGACGGCGTGGCTCGACAGCACCGACGCCGTCGCGTGGCACAGCACGCAGCCGCGCACCACGTGCGCCAGGGCGGCGATGCGGCCGTCGTCCAGCGACACCTCGACCGTCACCCGGTCGCCGCACAATGGGTTGTCCACCGTTGCGCTGGCGTGCGCCTGGTCCAGCCGGCCGGCGCCGACCGCCGCCTTGGCATGGGCGAGGATCGCACTCTGATAGAGGGCGTCAGTCATCGCCGATGCGGCAAAGCGGTGACATGGAGTTTGGAAGCCCACCCACCCTGGTCCGCCGCCACGACGGGGGAGGGATTTCCTGCCGGCATCGTTGTATCGACCTTCGCCCTGGGTCGGCGAGGCTCAGGGTGGGGGTAATCGCCGGCGCGGTCCCTGGTCCCGACCTCGCGTGCGAAGGCTCACGACGCGGCATCGGTCACCCGCCGCAGCGCGTCCGGGGTATCGATGTCCAGCAGCACCGCCTCGTCTTCGGTCTCCAACTCGACTACCGCCTCGGCGTTCTCGCCGATCAGGTGGCGCGCCCCGACGTCGCCGGCGATGTGCCGCATCGCGTCGAAGTAGCGGCGGTCCCACAGCACCGGGTTGCCGCGCTTGCCGTCGCGGGTCGGCACGACGATGGAGCGTCCCTCCGGTGAGTTATGCGCGGTGATCAGCCGGTCGAGCAGGGCGGCGGTTATCCGCGGCATGTCGCCCAGGCAGACGATGGCGCCGTCGGCATCGCCGGGCAGCGCGTCCAGGCCGGCCTTGAGCGAAGTGCTCAGGCCGTCGGCATAGGCCGGGTTGTCGACCAGCCGGACGTCGCGTCCGGCGAGGGCCGCCGCGACCGCGTCGCGCTCGTGGCCGGTCACCACGACCACCGGGTCGGCGCGCGACGCCACCGCCGCATCGACGGCGCGGACAACCATCGGCACGCCGTCGATCTCGGCCAGCAGCTTGTTGCGCGCGCCCATCCGCCGCGACTGTCCGGCGGCCAGCACCAGCGCCGCGATGCGCGGCGTGGCCGGCGCGCGGTCGGCGGCGAGAGACCGCGGCAGCGGGCGGCTGGGGATCTCGGTCAGCAGGCCGCCGACCCCCATGCCCATGACGTCGGCGCGAGTCACCGGGACATCGGCGGCCAGCCGCTGCAGCACCCAGTCGAAGCCGTTCAGCTTGGGCGAGTGGGCACAGCCCGGCAGGCCCAGCACCGGGGTACCCGCCACCGCGCCCAGCAGCAGCAGGTTGCCCGGATCGACCGGCATGCCGAAATGCTCGATCGCGCCGCCGGCCGCCTCGATCGCCGCCGGCAGGACGTCCCGCCGGTCGGTGATCGCCGAGGCGCCGGCGATCAGCACCAGGTCGATGCCGGACGACAGCATCGCGCGGATCTCGCCGGCCAGGGTCTTGACGTCATGCTCGCAGCGCCGCTCGCGCGCCAGCGTGCCGGCCAGCGGCGCCAGCCGGTCCGCCGTGACTCGCGCCGTCTTGTCCAGGACCGCCGGCTTGGTGCCCGGCAGCCGGGTCTGGATGAGCCCGGTTTTGCGGCCGCGGAATGGCGCGACGCGGACCACCGGGCCCAGGTCGCGCTGCACCGCGACGGCCTCGCACAGCTGCAGTTCGGCCTCCGGCGCCGCGAACGGGATGATCTTGACGGTCGCCACCATCTGGCCCGGCTCGACCGGGGCGTACCGGTCGAGGGTGGCGATGGTGATTGCCTCGTCCAGCCGGTTGATCCGGTCCAGCCGCTCGCAGTCGACCACACACAATCCGTGGGTCTCGGCGAACAGGTTGACCCGGCCGGTGAAGGCGGCGCTGGCGCTCAGGCCGTCGCCGGTGACCGCGGCGGCGAGGCGGCTGGCGGCCTCGTCCTCGTGCACGTCGCCGTCGTCCAGCACCGCGGCGACGACGGTGCGCCGTCCGGCGGCCCTGAGCGACGCCACGTCGTCCGCCGACAGCCGGTGGCCTTTTTTGAGGGTCAGGCCGTTCTGGCGGACCGAATGGGCGAGGATGGCACCCTCGGCCTGGTCCAGCGGGATGTCGCCGAACTTCAAGCGGCGGCCTCACGCGCTTTCGGCCGGCGGCGCAGCGCCTGGGTCATCTGCGCCATGACGGCGATGGCGATCTCGGCCGGCGAGACCGCCCCCAGTGCCAGTCCGGCGGGACCGTGGATGCGGGCCAGCGCGTCGGGCCCGTGACTCAGCGCGGCCAGCCGGTCGAGCCGCGCGGCGTGGGTCTTCTTGCTGCCCAGGGCGGCGATGTAGAAGGCGTCGGTCTTAAGCGCCACGTCCAGCGCCGGGTCGTCCAGCTTGGGATCGTGGGTCAGGGTGACGACGGCGGTGCGGTGGTCGGGCGCCAGCGCCGCCAGCCCCTCGTCGGGCCAGTCCCGCCGGACCGTTACGGCGGGGAAACGATCATCGCTGGCGAAGGCGCGGCGCGGGTCGATCACGGTGACGTCGTAGCCCGCCAGGGCCGCCATCGGCGCCAGCGGCTGGGCGATATGCACCGCGCCGACGATGACCAGGCGCAGCGGCGGGTTGAAGACATGCACGAAGACCCGGCCGACCTGCGACTCGACCGGTCGGCTGCGGTCGTCCCGGGTGGCATCGGCCACCGACCGGTCGAGCTCTGCCGTCAGCGGCAGGGTGCCGGTCGCAGCACCGTCCACCACCAGCGACTGCGCGCCGTCGTCGAGCGCCGTCAGCAGCGCCGCCGGCCGCTTGTCGGCGCGCGCCTTCAGCAGCAACTGAAGAATCGACTGCTTCATTCCACGGTCTCAACGAATACCTGGACCGTGCCGCCGCACGCCAGTCCGACGTCCCAGGCTTGCTCATTGGTCACACCGAACTCGAGCAGCCGCGGCGCGCCGCTCTCCATCACTTCCAGCGCCTCGCGCACCACCGCGCCCTCGATGCAGCCGCCGGAGACCGAGCCGGCCATTCGGCCGTCCTGGTCGACCACCAGCTGGCTGCCGGCGGGACGCGGCGACGACCCCCAGGTGCTGACCACCGTGGCCAACGCCACCTTGCGGCCGTCGCGCCGCCAGGCGTCGGCGTGGCGCAACACATCGTCGAATTCAACGCTGCCGGACATCGCCGCTTCCCCCTCCATGCCCGCTCAGGCCGCCGCCATGGCCCGCCACTGTGCCATGCGGCCGACCGCCGGCACCGTCCCGCCGAGCACCGAGGCGAGGTCGGCGAGGCTGGCAAGGTTGTGGACCGGGCGGAACTCGTCGACGTGCGGCATGATCGCCCGCGCCCCAATTGATTTGGGCGCATACGCCTCGTAACGCAACAGCGGGTTCAACCAGATCAGCCGGCGGCAACTGCGGTGCAGTCGATCGATCTCCAGCTTGAGCACGTCGCCGGCGTCGCGGTCGAGCCCGTCGGTGATCAACACGACCAGTGCGCCCTGCGCCAGGACCCGCCGCGACCACCAGCGATTGAACTCGTGCAGGCAACCGCCGATGCGCGTGCCGCCGGACCAGTCCTCGACCGCCGCGCCGACCTTCTCCAGCGCCCGGTCGACATCCTTGTCGCGCAGGAACCGGGTGATGTTGGTCAGGCGGGTGCCGAACAGGAAACTGAACACGCGGTCGCGGTCGTTGGTGACGGCGTGGAGGAAATGCAGCAGCATCCGCGAATACTGGCTCATCGAGCCGGAGATGTCGCACAACACGACGATCGGCGGCGGCCGAGTGCGTGCCCGCTTGCGCACCAGGTCGATGCCGGCGCCGCCAGCGCGCAGGCTGCGCCTGAGCGTGCGCCGCATGTCGATCCGCGGTCCCCGCGAATCGACCACGAAACGGCGGGTCGGCAGCGGCCGGATCGGCAGGTGCATGCGCGCGATAGCCTTCTTCGCCTGGGCGATCTCGTCCGACGACATCTGTTCGAAATCAATGGTCTGCAGAAGTTCTTTGTCGGAGAAGGTCATCGACGCATTGAGGTCGACATCCGGCGGGTCGTCCTGGTCCGGGCTCTCGCCCTCGCCGGGCACGCGGTCTTCGCGCAGCGCGTCGGCCAGCCGCCGGATGAGCTGCTCGCGACGCTCGCCCGCGCCGCCATCGACCTGCGGCAGCATCAGCGCCATCGCCCGCTTCAGCAGGTCGGGGTTGCGCCAGAAGATGTGGAACGCCTGGTCGAAGATGTCGCGCTGGTCGCGCCGGTTGATCAGCGCGGCGTGCAGCGCCCAATAGACGTCGGCGCGGCGCGCGATGCCGACGGTCTCCACCGCCTGCAGCGCGTGCAGCACCTTGCCCGGGCCGACCGGCAGCCCGGCCGCCCGCAGCACGCGGCAGAAGTGCATGACGTTGAGGGCCAGACGGCCGGAGGGCGGTGCGGTGTCGGGCATGACTCGGACACGCTCCTACCGCGCGACGGCCAGCTCGGCGTTGACCTCGGACAGCAGGCGGCCGGCCTCGTCGCCGTGGATCCTGGCGATGTCGTCCTGGTACTTCAGCAGCGCGCCCAGGGTGTCGTTGATGGCCGCCGGGTCGAGCTCCAGCACGTCGAGCTCGGTCAGCGCCTGGGTCCAGTCGAGCGTCTCCGCCACGCCGGGCAGCTTGAACAGGTCCTGGTCGCGCAACCGCTGGACGAATCCGACGATCTGCGCCGACAAGGCGGCGGACGTGCCGGGCGCCTTGACCTCGATGATGCGCCGCTCGCGCTCGGCGTCGGGGTAGTCGACCCAGTGGTAGAAGCAGCGCCGCTTCAGCGCGTCGTGGATCTCCCGCGTGCGGTTCGAGGTGATGATCACGATCGGCGGCTGCTCGGCCTTGATCGTGCCGATCTCCGGGATGGTGATCTGGAAGTCCGACAGCACTTCCAGCAGATAGGCCTCGAACGGCTCGTCGGTGCGGTCCAGCTCGTCGATCAGCAGCACCGGCGGCCCGTCCAGGTCGGGGTCCAGCGCCTGCAGCAGCGGCCGGCGGATCAGGAACTGCTCGCTGAAGATGTCCTCCGCCAGGCTGTCCCGGTCGCGGTCGCCGGCCGCCTCGGACAGCCGGATCTCGAGCATCTGGCGCGGATAATTCCACTCGTACACCGCCGAGGCGACGTCCAACCCCTCGTAGCATTGCAGGCGCACCAGCTTGCGCCCCAGCGTCGTCGCCAGCACCTTGGCGATCTCGGTCTTGCCGACCCCGGCCTCGCCCTCCAGGAACAGCGGCCGATCGAGCCTGAGCGCCAGATACAACGCCGTCGCCAGCGACCGCTCGCCGACATAGTGGCCCGCGGCCAGCAACGCCAGTGTTTCGTCGACCGATTGGGGCGGGGTCTGGGACATCGGGTGACGAATCCTGATCTGTCGGGGCGTGCCGACCGTCGGTGTCTCTATGGCACGCCCGACCGTACCGCCAAGGTGGCGGCCCTGTCCAACGGCTGAATACGGCCGAGTGCCGGTCGGCGGTCGAGCCGCGGGGTCTCGAGGGAACCCGTCGGCGCGGGTGAAACCAGCTTGGGCGCTGTTAACCGCATGCTACAAGGCGCGGATCTGAGGTCCATGGAAGGCGCCGATGCCCGAGTCCGGTCCACTGGAGGACGCGCTGATCGTCCTGGCGGCGGCGATCCTGTTCGTGCCGCTGTTCCGGCGATTCAGGATCAGCCCGGTGGTCGGCTATCTGGTCGCCGGCGTCGCCATCGGGCCACATGGCCTCGGGCTGATGCACGGGTCGGCGGGCACGCGATTCCTGGCCGAGTTCGGCGTCGTTTTCCTGCTGTTTTCCATCGGCCTGGAGCTGCCGTTCCGGCGGCTGGTCGCCATGCGGCGCCACATCTTCGGGCTGGGCCTGGCGCAGGTGGCGCTGACCTCGCTGGTGATCGGGCTGGTCGCCGTGGCGTTGGGCCGGGGCGCGCCGGAAGCGCTGGTGCTGGGCGGCGCCCTGGCGCTGTCGTCGACGGCGACCGTGCTGCTCATGCTGGTCGAGCGTGGCGAGGTGACGGTGCGGTTCGGCCGGATCACCGTCGCCGTACTGTTGTTCCAGGACCTGGCGGTGGTGCCGCTGCTGGCCCTGCTGCCGCTGCTGGCCGGCGACGGCGCCGATGTGGTCCGGGCGCTCGCCCTGGCCGGGGCGAGGGCGGCGTTGGCGCTGGCCGGGATCGTGCTGATCGGCCGGTTCGTGGTGCGCCCGATCTATCGCCTGGTCGCCGGCGCGCGCAGCCCCGAGCTGTTCGCCGCGACCTCGCTTTTCGTCGTGCTGGGCACCGGCTGGGCGACCGCGCAGGCCGGCATGTCGATGGCGCTGGGCGCCTTCCTGGCCGGGCTGCTGTTGGCCGAGAGCGAGTATCGCCACCAGATCGAGGCCGATATCCAGCCGTTCCGCGGGCTGTTCCTCGGGTTCTTCTTCATGACCGTCGGCATGACCATCGGCCTGGCCCGCCTGGCCGATCAGGCGTTGGTCATCGCCGCCCTGACGATCGCGCTGGTGGTCGGCAAGGCGGCGCTGCTGATCGGCCTGTGTCGGCTGTTCGGTCTGGGCGCGGCGGTCGCCGTCCGCGTCGGGCTGCTGCTGGGCCAGGGCGGCGAGTTCGCCTTCGTCGTCCTCGGGCTGGCGACCGACCGGGGCATCGTCGACCGCGGCACCGGCCAGACGCTTCTGGTGGCGGTGGCCATCTCGATGGCGGTGACGCCCTTGCTGGCGGTGGCCGGCAAGCGGTGGAGCGAGCATCTGGAGCGGCGCGGTGCCGGCGCCGCGGAACTGGTCGAGGAGGCCGACGACCTGGCCGGACACGTGGTGATCGCCGGGTTCGGGCGGGTCGGGCAGACCGTCGCCAGCCTGCTGGCGGCCAATCGGGTGCCCTATCTGGCGCTGGACTTGGACGCCGACAGGGTCGCTCAGGGCCGTGCCCAGGGTCTGCCGGTATTCTTCGGCGATGCCAGCAAGCCCAACGTGCTGCGCGCTGCCGGGGCGGCGCGCGCCCGCGCGGTCGCGGTCACCCTCGACA
>JAZFQW010000188.1:0-5540 GCA_036445335.1 Alphaproteobacteria bacterium
CCCTGATGGATCGCGACGCCGTCGCCGCGGCCGCCGATAAGGTCGATCGTCACCTCGACCTCGGCGCCTGCGACGCGCGGCTGTGCGCCCCGTGTTCGGTGCCGTGCCATGGGCCGAGACCTGCCATGGCCGGTGCCGCGCGCGCAAGGCGCAAATCGGATGGTCGATTGGCCGCGCCACCATGCCTATCTATGTCGATATCGGATCGGCCTTCGCCGGTCGCCAAGCCAGGGGTAGCGGACTCAATGATCGATCTCGCCGCCGTCGTCGGCCGGGTGCGGGGCGTGTTGTTCCAACCCGAGCAGACGTTGGCCGACCACAGCCGGCCCGTGCCGCCGTGGCGCATCGTGGCGCGCGAACACACGGTGCCGGTGATCGTCGCCAGCGCGCTGATCTCCACCGCGCTGCTGCTGCTGTTCCACCCGATTCTGCTGGGCCCCGATGTCGAGATCCAGGTCGGCCTGGGCCTGTTGTTGCGGCTGGCCGTGCGCATCGCCTTCAACTTCGCCAGCATCGCGGTGATGGCGGCGGTGGTATCGTTCTTCGGCGGCCTGTTGGGCGGACGCGCCAATTTCGACGCCGCCTACGTGCTGGCGGCGCTGTCGATGACGCCGGCCTATGTCGGCGGCGCGGTGTTCCCGATCCCGCTGCTGGGCCAGCTTGCCGGCCTGGCCGGGGTGATCTACAGCCTGGTGATCCTGTACCGCTGCGCCCCCGCCCTGGTCGGCGTGCCGGAGGAGAACCGCGGCAAGCACATGGTGCTGACCGTCGTCTCGCTGTTCGTGATCGGCGCGGTCGCGCTGTGGATGCTGAGCCCGCTGCTGGCGCCGGCGACCGCCGCCGGCTGAGCTTGCGGGTCCCGCCGCCGTACGCCGGCATGTCACCCGACAATGTTTCGCTGGGCGTCGTGCCTATCGACCCCTAGCCTGCATCACTCGCACTGGCCGTGGCCAGTGCGAGTGATGCAGGCTAGGGGTCGATAGGCGCCGCGAGGAGGGAGACGATGGCCATGGCACCGACGATCGCGCCACCGGGCGAGGCCGACCGCGCCGACTGGCGCCGCCTGTACGACGGCTACGCCGACTTCTACGAGATGCCCATGACCGACGCCGTCGCCGCGGCGACCTGGCGATGGATCCGGGATCCGGCCCACGAGGTCGAGGGCGCGATCGCCCGCGCCGCCGACGGCACCGCGGTCGGGCTCGCCCACTACCGCCGCGTGCCGAGTCCGCTGCGCGGTACCGACTGCGGCTTTCTCGACGATCTTTATGTCGACCCTTCGGCGCGCGGCCAGGGCATCGGCGCGGCGCTGATCGCCCATGTCGAAAGGATCGGCCGCCGACGCGGCTGGCGGCGGATCCAATGGATCACTGCCGACGACAACCACCGCGCCCGCGCGCTGTACGACCGGGTCGCCGCCAAGACCTCGTGGACCGTCTATGAGATCGGGCTAGGAGAAAGCCGATGACAGCGGACTGGTTGCACCCTCTGGCCGAAACCGCCGCGCGCCTGCCGGCGCAGCCGGATCGGCAGTGGATCGAGGCGATGCGCAACGGCACCATGCGCGCCGGTCTTTACGCGCCGCGCGGCGCCGACGACCAGACCCCGCACGACCAGGACGAGGTCTACGTCGTCGTGGCGGGCAGCGGCACCTTCGTGCGGGCCGGCGAGCGCCAGGCCTTCGGCTCCGGCGATTTCCTTTTCGTTCCCGCCGGCATGGAGCATCGCTTCGACGCGTTTTCCGACGACTTCGCCGCCTGGGCGGTGTTCTGGGGCGCCAAGGGCGGCGACGGCTGAGGCCGGTGTGAGAGGTGCTGGCTAGGAGCGCTTCGCGCGCGTGATATCGGACGCTTGCCGTTGCGGCGGTCGACCGCCTCGACGACCATCCTGGCCGCGCCGCCGACTCGCGCGGGACCGTGGGCGTCGCCCGCACGGCCTTTCCGAAACTTTCCGATTGACATCAAAACACAAAAGATGGAAAGCAATTGGCCATGCCATCGCTCCAGGCCACATTGCGTCATCAGGCGATCGCCGACATCCTGCACCGCGACGGCAACGTGCATGTCGCCCAGGTGGCGCAGAGGCTTGGCGTGTCGGCGGTCACGGTGCGGTCCGACCTGGATTTTCTGGAGGCCCAGCAGGTGCTGCGCCGGACCCGCGGCGGCGCGGTGCCGGTGCGGCCGCGGCGGTTCGAGTTGCCGCTGGAGCTGACCAGCCAGGACAACGCCGATGCCAAGCGGCGGATCGGCCGGCTGGCCGCGGAGATGGTGCGCAGCGGCGAAACGGTGATCATCGACGTCGGCAGCACCACCACCGAACTGGCCAAGGCGCTGCCGCGCGACCTGACCGACGTCGTGGTCGTGACCAACGCGCTGAACATAGCATTGGAGCTGGAGGACCGTCCCGGCTTTACCGTGGTTGTGACCGGTGGCACCCTGAGGCCGCTGCAGCATTCCCTGGTGTCGCCGTTCGGCCTGCTGCTGCTGCGCGAGGTGAATGCCGACATCGCCTTCATCGGTTGCAACGGGGTCGACCCGGACAAGGGATTCACCAACACCAACCTGGCCGAGGCGGAAGTCAAGCGCGCCATGGTCGACGCCGCCAGCCGCATCATCTTCCTGGCCGACCACAGCAAGCTAATGAGCGTGGCGACCGCTCGGGTCGCGCCGTTGTCGGCTGCGGACGTGCTGATCACCGACGACAACGCCGCGCCGGACGCGTTGAAGAGCCTGCGCAAGGCCGGAGTCGAAGTCGCGGTGACCTGACGACGACGCGATCTCGGGCGCGATCTCGATCGAAAGCAATACAAAATCTTGACAAAAATTCGCAATTCGAGTGACGTGAAGCGTCACCGGTTCGCAGGTGCAGGGAGATGCTGGGCGTTTGCTACTATCCGGAACATTGGCCTGAGGCCGATTGGGCGGCGGACGCTCAGCGCATGGCCGAGCCGGGCATCCGCTATGTGCGGATCGGCGAGTTCGCCTTGAGCCGCATCGAGCCCGATCACGACCGCTACGACTGGGCGTGGCTCGACCGGGCGCTCGACACGTTGGGCGGCCACGGGCTGAAGGCCGTGCTGGGAACGCCGACCGCGACCCCGCCGAAATGGCCGGTCGCGGTACCGGCGCCCGACGGCGCCACGTTCCCGATGGGTCAACGGCGGCTGCCCGGCCACGACGTCGCCCTGTGGACGGAGCCATGACCGGCGACACGCCCGCCCGCGCGGCGCACAAGCACAGCCACGTCAAGGCCGACGGCCGCATGCTGTACCTGTATGGCTGGCGGCCGCACGACCAGAGGGCGACCGAGGAGATCGCCCCGGCGCCGACCCCGCGTCCGTACCGCCGCTGGCACCCGTTCCGCCGCGAATGGGTGACCTATGCCGCCCACCGGCAGACGCGGACGTTCAAGCCGCCGCCGGAATACTGCCCGCTCTGCCCGACCAAGGTGGGCGGGGTCGCCGGCGAGATCCCGTTCACGGATTTCGACGTGGCGGTGTTCCAGAACCGCTTTCCGGCGTTTCACCACGATGCCCCGGACGGCCCCGACCTGCCCGTGCTGCCGGTGCCCACCGCGACGGCGAACGGCGCGTGTGAGGTGGTGGTGTTCACCGCCGCCCACCAGGGCGGCCTCGCCGGGCTGACCCAGGACCGGCGGGAACTGCTGGTCCACGCCTGGACCGACCGGTACAGCGCGCTGCTGGCCCAGGACGGCGTCGAATTCGTGCTGCCGTTCGAGAATCGCGGCGAGGAGGTCGGGGTGACGCTGCACCACCCGCACGGCCAGATCTATGCCTTCCCGTTCGTCCCGCCGGTGCAGCAGAGCGCCGTCGACACCTTCCGCGAGGGGCCCGCGTTGGCCCGTCTGCTCGACCGCCTGGGCGCCACCTACGTCGTGTGCCAGAACGGCGGCATGATCGCCTTCGTCCCGCCGTTCGCCCGGTTTCCCTACGAGGTGTGGATCGCGCCGAAGCGGGCGGTGCCCGGCCCGTGGGCGTTCGCGCCGGCGGAGGTGGTCGACTATGCCGCCCTGCTGGGCGAGGTGGCGGCGCGCTACGACGCGCTGTTCGACCGGCCGTTCCCCTATATCATGTCGCTGCACGCGGCGCCGAAGGGCGAGGAGGCGACGTTCCACTTTCACACCCAGTTCTATCCGCCGCTGCGCACGGCGGACAAGCTGAAGTACCTGGCCGGGGTCGAGCAGGCCGCCGGGGCCTTCCTGATGGACGCGCTGCCGGAGGACACCGCGGCGCAGCTGCGGTCGGTCGCGGTTCGGTGAGTGGCCTCTACGAAACGGTGTTCGGGGCGCCGCCCGGCGCCGTCGGGCGGGCGCCGGCGCGCGCCAACCTGCTGGGCGAGCACACCGACTACAACGACGGCTTCGTCCTGCCGACGCCGCTTGCCTTTCACACCACTGTGGAGGCCGGCATGGGCGACGACGCGGCGGACGCGGACGCGGCAATGGTGACCGCCCACGCCGCGCAGTTCGGTGCGACCGTGACGCGCCGGCTGGACCGGCCTCGCCAGGGCGACTGGATGGACTACGTCGTCGGCTGCCTGTCGGTGCTGGCCGAGCGCGGCAGCGCGATCCCGCCGCTGCGCCTCGCCGTCGCCAGCGACGTGCCGATGGGCGCCGGCGTCTCGTCGTCGGCCGCGCTGGAGGTGGCGGTGCTGCGCGCCGTGCGCGACCTGCTGGACCTCGACCTCGACGACCGCACGCTGGCGCAACTGGGCCGGCGCGCGGAGAACCGCTATGTCGGCATGCAGTGCGGCATCATGGACCAGATGGTCGCCGCGCTGGGGGTATTCGGCAAGGCGCTGCTGCTCGACACCAGCGACCTGACCACCCGGCTGATCGACCTGCCGGACCGCCACCGTATCGCCATCGTCCATTGCGGCGTCGCGCACAAGCTGACCGAGGGCGGCTACAACACCCGCCGCGGCGAGTGCAATGCGGCCGCCGACAGGCTGGGGGTCGCTTCGTTGCGCGATGTCGGTCTCGACGACCTGGACCGGATCGCCGCCCTGGCGCCGCCGCTGGACCGCCGCGCCCGCCACGTGGTGACCGAGAATCGGCGGGTGCTGGACGGGGTTGCGGCGCTGGAGCGCGGCGACATCGGCGCCTTCGGCGTGCTGATGAACGCCAGCCACGACTCGCAGCGCGACGACTACGACGTGTCGATCCCGGAGATCGACGCGCTGGTCGACTCGGCACGCCGCCACGGCGCCGTCGGCGCGCGGCTGACCGGCGGCGGCTTCGGCGGCTCGATCGTCGCGCTGGTGGAGGAAACTGCGTACGACGCCTGGCTGCGCGCCGTCCTGGCCGACCGGCCGCAAGCCCAACCGATTTAAGGCGGGCGAGGTGGATTGGCGCCGTCCGCGGCAGTCAATGGTCGGCGCGGAAAAAATAATGCAATCAGAAACCTTGGATAATGAAATCGACCGCCGCAATGACTTCATCGCGCGAGCCGTCGAGCGTGCCAACCGTCTCCCCCAACATGTTCTTTGGAACGCCAGCCAGTTCGGCGGTCGACATCACGA
>JAZFQW010000189.1:0-3431 GCA_036445335.1 Alphaproteobacteria bacterium
ACCATAAGCATTACTCGGACAGGCTCCTGGTGGCGCACGGTCGGCATAGTGAGCGCCGGGACGGTACGGCAATGGGCGCGGGCTGGGTGCGCGCGCAGGCGATGGCAGGGACCCAATAGCCGATGCGACTGAAATCGTTCATCGCACCCACGGTCTCCGACGCGATGGCCCAGATCCGCGCGACATTGGGCGACGACGCGGTGATCGTCGCCACCCACCATGGCGACGGCGGCGGCGTTCGCGTCACCGCCGCCGTCGAGCAACCCGACGCCCCGCCGTTCGCAGCGGCCGCCGCACACGAGCCGGGGTCGGCTGCGCCGGCGGCCAGCTTCGTCGACATCGTCTACGACGGGATTCGGCGCCACGGCGTGCCGGCGGTGATCGGCGAGGAGCTGCTGGAGCTGGTCGGCGGCTACGAGACCAGCGACGCGACCACCGCGCTGGCGGCCGCGCTGCACAAGACATTTCGGTTCTCGCCGCTGAGCCGAGAGGTCAGAAGCCGGCCGCTGTTCCTGGTCGGCCCGCCGGGGTCCGGCAAGACCCAGACCGCCGCCAAGCTGGCCGCCCGCGGCCTGATGGACCGCCGCCGCGTCGCGCTGTTCACCACCGATACCGCCAGGACCGGAGGACGGGCGCGGCTGGCCGCGTTCGCCGGCGCGTTGAAGCTGTCCATGCTGACGGCGGACGATCCGGGCACCCTGGCCGACGGCCTGGCCGGCGTCGAAGGGTTCGAGTTGACGGTGATCGACAGCGCCGGGTGCAACCACCTGGACGGCGCGGACCTGGCGAGGCTCGGCCGGTTCCTGGCGTTCGACGGCGTCGAGCCGCTGCTGATCCTGCCGGCCGGCCTGGACCCGGTCGACGCCGGCGACATCGGCCTGGCGTTCGGCGAGCTCGGGGTCGACCGCATGGTGCTGAGCCGCATCGACCTGTCGCGCCGGCTGGGCAGCGCCCTGGCCGCCGCCTACGCCGCCAACCTGGCCTTCGCCGAGACCAGCGACACGCCGAAGATCAAGGATGGACTGGCGCCGGCCGATCCATTGGCGCTGGCGCGGCTGCTGCTGGCGCCGCCCCACGCCGCCCACAGCCTCAAGCCGACCGGGACCAACCGATGACCCCAATGACCGATGCATCCGCCACCGCCTCCATGCCGCCGGCCGCCGACTCGGCCGGCCGCAAACTGGTCGCCGTCGCCAGCGGCAAGGGCGGCGTGGGCAAGACCTGGTTCGCCATCACCCTGGCGCACGCGCTGGCCAGCATGGGACAGCGCATCCTGCTGTTCGATGGCGATCTTGGCCTCGCCAATGTCGATATCCAGCTCGGCCTCATGCCGAAGCGCGACCTGGTGTCGGTGTTCGAGGGCGAGATCACCATGAAGGGCGCGCTGCACCGCCACGAGGCGTGCGGCTTCGATATCGTCGCCGGCCGGTCGGGCAGCGGCACCCTGGCAGGCCTGTCGACGCAGCGGCTTGCCGATCTCGAGTCCGAACTGGTCGCGCTGGCGGCCGGGTACGACCGGGTCATCGTCGACCTGGGCGCCGGCATCGACCGGACGATCCGCCGGATGGCGGGCCACGCCGGGATGGTGCTGGTGATGACGACGGACGAGCCGACGGCACTGACCGACGCCTATGCCTTCATCAAGGTGCTGCACGGCATCAGGCCGGACGCCGACATCCGCGCGGTGGTCAACCTAGCGTCGTCGGGCGCGAGCGGCGAGCGGACCTATGCGACGCTGCACAACGCCTGCCGCAAATTCCTCAAGCTGAGCCCGCCGCTGGCCGGCATCGTGCGGCAGGACCGCCTGGTGCGCGCCGCGATCCGCGCCCAGACGCCGCTGCTGGTCCGCTCGCCGACCACCGACGCCGCGGCGGACGTTGAGGCGATCGCACGGCGCCTGGCCGGCGTGTCATGAGCGCGCCGCCGGTGCCGCCGGCCGCGCCGGGCACCGCCGGCGCCCCGGCCGGCCAGGGCGGCATCGCCGCCGTCCTGCACGGCGACATCGTCCGGCTGCCGAACCTGTTGGTCGACCGTCTGGTTGCGGCGCCGCGCGCCGTCGTCATCACCGGGACCGTCACCGGCCAGGGCACCGATGGAACGGTGCACCTGCGCAGCCAGTTCGGCGAGATCTTGATCCGGACGGCGACCACGGTGGCGGCCGACCGGCAGATCAGCCTGCAGATCCCGCTACTGGCCGGCGGCCGCGCGGCGATGGCGCCGGCCCAGTTGGCGCGCCAGCCGATCGAAGGCCACCTGCTGGTGACCCAAGGGTCCCTGGGCATCGGCCAACCCGGCACCGCGACCGTTCGGCGCACCGTCGCCCCGGCGCTGGCCGCCACGGCGCCGGCACCGACCGCCGCGGCGCCGACACCGACCGCCGCGGCGCCGTCGCGGCCGGCCGCGGTCTCCTCTCCACCCGCCGTCGCACGGCCGGCGTCGAGCCCGGCCATTCGATCGCCCGCCGCCGCGCAACCGTCGCCGGCGCCCGGGGCCGCGCCACCGACCGCGCCGCCGCCGCCAACCGCGCCGCCGCCGCCGACAGCCGCCGCCCCGGCCGGCACCGGCGGCCCGGTCGCGGGCCCCGCCCCTCCGCCGGACGCCGGTACCGTCGTGGCGGCGCAGAGGCTGGGCCAGACGGGCGCGGCCGGACCTCCGAACGCCGGGCAGCCGCCGACCGCGCCGCCGCCGGCCGCTCCGGCGGGCGCGACGCCGGCCGTCGGCGCGGCCGCCGGCGCCGGCCCAATCGCCGGCGGCGCACCGGGCACCGCCGCGCCGCCCGCGGCCGATGCGCCACCGAGGGTCCCGGCACCACTCGCCGCGGAGCGTCGGACCGATGCCGTGCGGACCGAACCGCGAGCGCTGCGCGAGACGCTGACCGCGCTGGCGGCCGCCAACCCGCCGCTGGCCCAGCACTTCGTCCAGGCGGTCCTACCGCAGCCGAACGGTCAGTTGGCTGCGACGCTGCTGTTCCTGCTGTCGGCTGTGCGCGGCGGCGATGTGCGCGACTGGCTGGGCGAGAGGGTGAGCCGCACGCTGGAGGGCGCCGGCCGAGGCGAGTTGGTGGCCCGCCTGGGCAGCGAGATGTCGGCAGTCGCTAGGCAAGCGTCCGACCCGGCGCTCGGCGATTGGCGATCCCATGCGCTGCCGATCCTGCACGACGGCCACCTGACCCTGGTGGCGTTCCACGCCCGCCGCGGCGGCGACGAGGGCGCCGCCGCCGGCGACGACCGCGACGTTGGCCGACGCTTCCTGATCGACCTCGCCCTAAGCCGTCTCGGCGCGCTGCAGCTGGACGGGCTGGTGAAGGACCGCCGGTTCGACCTGACCATCCGCAGCCAGACCGCGTTTCCGCCGGCAATGCGGGAGGATCTGCGGGCGTTGTTCCGCCGCGCCTGCGACGCGACCGCGCTCAAGGGCGGACTGACGTTCCA
>JAZFQW010000190.1:0-18259 GCA_036445335.1 Alphaproteobacteria bacterium
CGGCGCGCAAACCACTCCGGCTGACCGACACCGAGCGACCACCCAGTCCCACAACCCGGCCAAGACGCCGAACCCAAGCGCTTACACAGACAGGCTCCTAGGAGCCTGCATCTCTCACAACGGCCGCGCTCCGGATCGCGCCCGGGCCACCCGGGCGTTTCGGACGATCAGCGCACGCGCATTACGCGGTAGCGGCTGTTTTCGTAGACCAGCGACGCTTCGCCGCCGGAGTCGTCGAAGCAGTCGCGCAGTTCGGCGGCGTTCAACCCGTCGTCGACCTTGTCAAGGATGATGTGGCTGATCCGGCGATCGAGAATCTCCTCGACCACCGTCGCGTCGCAGGCCCGCTGGCCACTCAGCAGTGCCTCGGCCCAGCGCAGGCGCGACCACCATTCCACGACCTCGATGTCCCCGTACGGGTGGGACTTGAAGTCGACGAAAACCGGCCGACCGGACCGGATGCGCAGGCTCATGAACGCCAACGGCCGATGCAGGTAGAGTTGGCCCGGTTCCTCCTGCCGCGCGACGAAACCGACCAGCCTCAGATACGCCCGCTGACTCGGCTGCCGGACGAACTCGAAGGCAAGCGCCGACCCCGCCGGGCCGCCGTGGACCATCATGTTGCCGGCGATCTCGGCCGCCATCGGCAGGATCACCAACGCCACCAGAATCCGTCGGGCCATCTTGCCGGCCAAATGCGCCGCCGCTTTGCCCTCGAACAGGACCTTCAGCATGGCGAGGATGGCGGCCACCGCCGCCAGCGGCATGAGGACCGTCGACATGCGCCACGGCAGCAACAGATAGAACACGTAGGAATCCGCAAGGATGACGATCCCCGTCGCCACCGCCGCCAGCCCGGCGGTGACGGCCATCAGCCACATGAGCTTTCGATTGACGTAGTACGCCGAGGCGATTCCCAGGGCGATGAACACGAGCTTCCACGCCTCGCCGCCGTCGAACCACACGGCGGGAAGGGCATGACGCGGAAACCGGTGGACCGCGAGAATCTCGCGAGACTCCGCGAATACCGCCGCATCCGTCGGCGAGAAGGTGATCATCGAATAGATCACCACCGGCAGGACGGCGGCGAGCGCCGTGAGGGACCCGGTGATCGATTCGCGCCAGCGCCGCTCGATGATCACGTCATAGCTGGCCATGGCGACGACCAGCATCGCGCCCGGCAGCAGGTACGACTGGTGAAAGATCCCGGCCGCCGCCGCCAGAATATAGGCCGAATACCGCCGCCCGGCGACGAACAACGCCATCGCCAGGACCAGCAGGACGCCGAATTCGCTGGGTTGCAGGTAAGCGTTGAGAATGTACTGCCCGGCCAGGCCGGACTTGAGCAGAGGGCTGCCCAGGGCCACGAATGCCATCAGCGCCAGGAACACCAGCTTGGCGCTGAGGTTGTCGGCAAGTCCGCCCGGCGCGTGACGGATCAAGACGCTGCAAGAATACGCGAAGGCCAAGTACAACAGACTATGCAATGCATAGATCAGGTTCAGCAGACCCAGGCTGTTGAGTGCCCAGACAATGGTGGTGAATATCAGGAACGGGCTGGTGGTTGTGGCCAGCCAGTCTTCCGACAGTTGGCCATAGCCCGACGCCGCGAGACCCTGCAGAAAGTAGGTGTTCTGATTGTCCATCGGGAAGCCGAACGGGAACGCTTGGCACAACAGCAGTAGCGTCAGCAACACCACGAAGCCCCATTGCCGGCCCGCCGCCTCGACGGCGGCGGACGTGACCTTGGCGCGAACGGCGGATGCCCCGCTCCCGATACGTCGCAATTCGATCATGCGAGGCCTGTCTTTGCGGGTCCCCTTGGGGGTCCCGGACTACAGCAAAGGCGACGCCGCGGCGCAGATACCGCCGCGACCGGGTCCGGGACCTCGTCCCGCCCCGCGGCGCCGACCCCCGCGTTCGTCATGGCTCGGGCATCGTAGAGCGCCGAGTATGATTTTCCTCAACGCCAGCGCCGGTGGCGGGCCGGTGCGGGGAGGCGCCGACCGCGCCCCCGCCTTGACTCGACCGCCTCGGGCGCTGCGGCGTGGCCGCGGCCGATTCAACCGGTTGGCGCACGCCGTCGCGGCGCCGCGGCCCCTCGTACGCCGTCAGCGACGGGCCGACGATGCGCTCGGCGAGCGACCACGCATCGCGCCGTTCGCCGGTCCGCTCCGGCGCCAGCGGGGTGACCACATGGCCGTCGCGCTCGGTAAGGACGGCGTAGAAGCCGAAATCCACGATCTCGGCGCCGCCGGACGGTCCCGGTGCAACGGCGACCTCGAGGACCGCGCCCGTGCGGGTCTCGGTCGCCACGAAGTCGGAAATGAAGTTGCCCAGCGAATAGGCGATCAGCCCGCCACGATAGAGCTCGGGCCCGTTCAGAACATGGCTGTGGCCGCCGATCACCAGATCGAATCCGGCATCGATCATGTCATGGGCGGCCAGCCGTTGATCTTCGCTCGGCTGAAAATGCCATTCGTCGCCCCAGTGCACCAGAGCCACCCGCAGGTCGACGTCCCGGACCTGCGCCGCATGCGCGTCGAACAGGGCGACGCCCTCGCGCCGGTACTCCGCCGTCCAGTCGAAGAAGTTGAGCTCATTGATCGGCCAGTCCGGCGACCACCACTCGATCTCGCCGTCGGCGGTGTCGTATCCGTTCGGCCGCATCGTGTAGGCCGCGAAGGCGACCGTGAGGCCACCGGCCTCGACCACCACCGGCAGGTTCGGTGCGTCGGTCTCGCCGGTCCCGACGGCGACCAGCCCACGCACGCGCAGCGCCTCGACGGTCGCCAGGGCGCCGTCGAGGCCCTGGTCGAAGGCGTGGTTGTTGGCCGTGCTCAGCACATCGAAGCCGGCGTCGGCCAGGGCGTCGAGATGGGACGGCGCGCCGTTGAACCGCACCGATCCGAATGGTGGGCCAACCGGCCGCGACGGGTCGACGGGAAACTCCAGATTGCCCACCGCCAGGTCGAATCCTTCGATCAGCGGCGCGACGCGCGCATATGACGCCGCAAAATCGTCCGTCGCCTGGGCCAGGTGCTGCATGATGTCGCCGACGAAGCCGATCCGGACCACCGGACCGCCGGCGCGACCCGCGGAGGGCAAATCTTCGGGCATCGCCAGCGGTACCGCCGGATCTTTGTCGACAAAGACGATGTCGGTGCTCAGCGGCGCGTCGATCCTGGGCTTGAAGACCGCCCATAGCACGATGAAGGCGGTCGCCAACAGCAGACCGGCGGCGACCTGCGCGACCGCGCTCCGGCCGTCGCCCGATCGCGGGCTATTCGGCGTGCACAAGGTCGAACCCGGCCAGCCGGTAGACCGTGAACCGGTCGTTGGTGAATACGGTGTCCAGGCGCGGATCCTCGGTCCGCTCCACCGTAACAAAGGGCGGAATCGCCAGACCGGCGGAGTCCCAGACGAAGTAGTCGGCCGGGGTCTCCCGCAGCAGGTCGGCGATGCGCCGCGGCGTGTTGCGATTGGCGTAGGTCCGGTCCCATTCGACGATGCCCGGCCAGCCGGTCGAGTCCAGCGCCAGGCGGTCGGGAGCGGCGACCCGCTCCAACCGCTGCCGCCACTGCGGAATCAGCGCGGTCGTCGTCGCCGGAAAGATCTTGAAGTCGACATAGGCGCCGCGATCCGTATAGAGGCGGAATTCCTGGTGGCTGGGTGGGATGATGAACAGCGCCTCCGGCGCCGTGGTATTGCGCGCCCAGGCGTAGAGGTCCTGCTCCGCCTGGGTCGGATTGGCCGTCGTCTCGGTCTGCTCAACCAGCAGGCCGGCCGCGACCAGGCCGACGACGACCCAGGCGCCGACCATGCCGGTTCGCCACGGCGTCCGGTGCCACAGCGGCGCGGCGACCACCGTCAGCACCAGGACGGCCAGCAGCAGCGGATGCCACGCCACCTGCATCAGCAGCAGGACCAGCAGAAGGATCAGGGCGAGCGCGGCGCAGCCCCAGAACGGCACCACCCCGAATCGCCGCCACTCCGCGGTGCGGATATCGGCAAGCTGGCGTTCCAGGGCCGCCGCGAAGGCGATGGTGCTCAGCACCATCAGCAGCGGCGTGGTGCGCGTGAGATGCACCTGGAACAGCAGGGTCACGCGTTCCACCCAGCTGCCTTCGGCCCAGGGCCCGTGGGCGGCGATCGCCATCGCCGCCAGCACGCTGTGACCGAGCAGCAGGCCGGCGAATCCGGCGGTGCCCATGTCCCAGCGCCGGGCGCAGACGATGATCGCGCCCGCCCATCCGCACAGCGCGACGACGACGACAATGCCGACCGACAGGGACTTCAGGACGAACTGCTGGGGGGTCCGGAACAGGTAGCCGAGGCCGACGACGTCGAAGTCGGGCGCCCCGCCGGCAATCACCAGCTTGACGGCGAACGGCACCAGGGCCGGGCTGCTGACCAGCAGGCAGACCGCCGCGGCGATGACCAGCCGCCGCCAGCGCCAGTCGCGCGCGACCAGGGTGGCAAGGCCGACCACGGCCGCGCCGTGTGCACCGACCACCGGATGCGCCACCGCCGCGAGCCCCAACAGGACGCCGGTGACCACGGCGCGGCCGCGCACGAAGCCGTCGTAGCACCACAGCAGCAGACACAGCGCCAGCCACTGCATGTGGAAGGCATCGCCGAACGCGCCGTCGTGTTGGCCACGGCCCAGCCCCTTCAACTGCCCGCACACCGCGATCAACACCGCCAGCGAAAGCAGTACGCCGGTGGCGCCGAACGCCCGCATCAGGCGCAGCATCGCCAGGACCGTCGCAACGGAGAGCAGGAGGGTGACGATCAACAGGCCGGTGGCGAGGCCGATCGTCGATTCCAGCAGCCCGACCAGGACCGGCAAGAGCGGGAAGTGGAAGACGAAGCCCTGGACGAACAAGTCAGTCGAATAGAGGGCGCCGTCGAGGTGCGCGCGCGCAAGCGGTATGTAGACGAAGTCGTCGATCGACGGGAACGACCGGTACCCCAGCGCGGCGCGGGCGACGATCGCCATCGCCACGGCGATGATGTATGCCGACGGCCCGGCGCGGGTGGCGACGTCGATCCAGGTTCGGATGGAGCGGTATTGCATGACTTGGGCGCCACTCTGGGTAGCGCCGCTGCGCCACGCCGCCGCAGTTTCACACCGCACCCTTAATGGATCGTGAAACCGGTCGGTCGTGGCGGGTCTTTACCCTGGCACCGGTCCTGTGGTTGTGTGCGTCGCCGCTTCAGGAACAGCATCCATGGAGACATCGGTCATGCGCCGATTTCTGCTCATTCTCGGGAGCCTTGCCGTCGCCATGACTCTTGCCGACCAGCCGGCGTCCGGCCAGGACGCCGAGAACACGCTCTATCTCGCTCTCGCGAACGGGAGGGTCGAGATCGCGCTGCGACCGGATCTGGCCCCGCAGCATGTCGCGCGAATCAAGGAGCTGGCCCGCGAGGGTTTCTATGACGGGATCATCTTCCACCGGGTGATCGACGGCTTCATGGCCCAGACCGGCGATCCGACCGGCACCGGCAGAGGCGGCTCGGGACAGAAGCTGCCGGCGGAGTTCTCCGACGAGCCGTTCGTGCGCGGCACCGTCGGCATGGCCCGATCCAACGACCCCGACAGCGGCGACAGCCAGTTCTTCATCAGTTTTCAGCCGGCGCCGTTTCTCGACGGTCAATACACCGTGTGGGGCCAGGTGGTCGAGGGCATGGAGCTGGTCGACGCGATCGCGCGAGGCGAACCGCCGGCCGACCCGGACCGGATCGTGTCCCTGAAGGTGGCCGCCGACGTGGCGCAATAACGCTCGAGCACCGCCGGTGTGCCGCCACCAATCGGCGCCGTTTCTTGGTCATGCCCAGACGCGATCCGGGCAGCCATGGCCCCGCCGCGAGGCATGACTGGCCGTGTCGCGTCTGGCAATGACGCCGGCGATGGCGTTCCGATCGGTTCGGAGCGGTGCTCCCGACCTTCGGTATCAGGTCGCTCCGCTGCGGGCGCAGTCGATGCACACCGGCGTCGTCGGGTCGAGCTCCAACCGCTTGGCGGCGATGGCTTCGCCGCAGTTGACACAGTAGCCGAATTCGCCGTGCTCCATGCGCTCCAGCGCCGCCTCGATGCGGCGCAGCTCGACCTGGCGGCGACGTTCGGTTTCGATCGACATTGCCTGGTTTTGCATCGCATCCATACGCGACAGGCGGCCGACGGTGGTCTGGTCCAGCTCCACCGGCAGGCGCGCCTCGTGGCCGGCGGCGGTAAGCTGCATCAAATCGTCGCGTTCGGCGATTAGCCGGGCGCGCAGATCCCCAAGGTCGATATCGGTTCGATCGGTCACGGCGTTTCCCATCCCGAGGGTCGGGTCCGGCAAAACATCCGACCGCTCGCCGTCGAGCCCGAGCTGTAGCCATCGTGGTCATCGGCGCTCGACACGTCGATGATTGTGGTCCAGAAAGGCCGGCGCGGAAAGCCAGTAGTGCCGAACGGCGCGGGAAAAGTTCGCCCGCCCCCGCGTTCCATGGAGTGTGCGACGTGACCATGACCGTTCCGGAGAGCCCGTCTCGCACGGTTGGCGACGCGGCCGGACGGCGGCGGACCTTCGCGATCATCTCGCACCCCGACGCCGGCAAGACGACGTTGACCGAGCATTTGCTGCTGTTCGGCGGCGCCATCCGGATGGCCGGCGCGGTCAGGGCGCGCGGCGAGCGGCGGCGCGCCCGGTCCGACTGGATGAAGATCGAGCAGGCCCGGGGGATTTCGGTCACCACGTCGGTGATGACCTTCGAACACGAAGGGATCACCTACAACCTGCTCGATACGCCCGGCCACGAGGACTTCAGCGAAGACACCTACCGCACCCTGACCGCCGTCGACTCCGCGGTGATGGTGATCGACGCCGCCAAGGGCATCGAGCCCCAGACGCGCAAACTGTTCGAGGTGTGCCGGCTGCGCGATATGCCGATCGCCACCTTCATCAACAAGGTCGACCGCGAGGGCCGAGATCCGTTCGAGCTGCTCGACGAGATCGCCGACACCCTGGCGCTGGACACCACGCCGCTGCTGTGGCCGGTGGGCATGGGCGGACTGTTCAAGGGCGGGTACGACATCGGCGGCGATCGGCTCCTGCCGTTCGGCGGCGCCGCCGCGGCTCCGGTGGCCTGCGCCGACGTCGGCGACGACGTTCTGGCCGATCATCTGCCGGCGGATGCCTTGGAGCGACTCCGCGAGGAGGTCGCGCTGGTGCGCGCCGCCTGCCCGCCCTTCGACCTCGAGAGCTATCGCGGCGGGAACCTGACGCCGGTCTATTTCGGCAGCGCGCTGAAGAATATAGGGGTCCGCGAGTTGCTCGACGGCCTCGGTGTCGTCGCCCCGTCGCCGCGCCGCCGGGCGGCCGATCCGCGCGCCGTCGATCCGACCGAAGACAAGGTGACCGGCTTCGTCTTCAAGGTGCAGGCCAACATGGACAAGAACCATCGCGACCGGGTCGCGTTCCTGCGGATCTGCTCCGGCCGGTTCCAGCGCGGCATGAAGCTGCGCCAGGTCGGTACCGGCCGAGCGCTGGCGGTGCACAATCCGATCTTCTTCTTCGCCCAGGACCGCGAGTTGGCCGAAGAGGCCTATCCGGGCGACATCATCGGCATCCCGAACCACGGCACGCTGCGGGTCGGCGACACGCTGACGGAGGGCGAGGCGCTGCGCTTCACCGGCATCCCCAACTTCGCTCCGGAGATCCTGCGCCGCGTCCGGCTCGACGACCCGATGCGGGCGAAGCATCTGCGGCGCGCGCTGGAGGACCTGGCCGAGGAAGGCGTGACCCAGGTGTTCCGCCCGATGGTCGGCGCGTCCTGGGTGGTCGGCGTCGTCGGTCAACTTCAGCTCGACGTGCTGGCGACCCGCATCGCGGCTGAATACGGCATCGAGGTCGGCTTCGAGGCGGCGCCGTTCGTGACGGCGCGGTGGGTCGACGGCGACGCCGCCGAGCTCAAGCGGTTCGTCGACGCCAACGGCGGCAGCGTGGCCGAGGACCGCGACGGCGCGCCGGTCTACATGGCGCGCAACGCCTGGGACCTCAACCACGTCCAACAGACCTGGCCGGCGCTTGTGTTCAGCGCCACGCGCGAGCGAAGGTAGGCGCGCCGCCCGCCGCGCCGCCCGGCCGGCGCAACGTTGGAGATTGCGAGACGGATGGTGCGGAGTCTCCGGATCGGACTTGGCGTCTTGGTGACGGTGTTGGTCGGTGTGGCGATCGCCGTCGCGCTGATCGGCCGCGAAAGATCGCTGGAACTGGCGTTGGGGCCGATCGATCGCACGGCGATCGACTTTGCCACCCTGGACCGGGGGCAGCGTCGGAACGACTTCCTGATGTGTCCGGACGACCTCTGCGCCGCCGCCAGCGACGAGAACAGCCCGGTCTTCGACGCGCCCGTGACCGAGATGCGGGACCGCTGGATGGAGATGATCGACCGGCAACCGCGTGTGGAGCTGGTGGCGGCGGACGGCGACGCGCTGCAGTACGACTTCGTCCAGCGTTCCCAGCTGTTCCGCTTCCCCGACACCGTCACCGTGCGATTCGTGGAGCGGTCCGGAGGCGGTTCGACGCTGGCGGTCTATAGCCGGGCGCACTACGGGATCAGCGACTTCGGCGTGAACCGCCAACGGGTCGTCGACTGGCTGGCCGCCTTGCCGGGCGGGACCTGACGGCGTGCGTCCCGCGATGGCTACCGGCACTCCGCCCCGCCTGCCGCTCGAGGTCCTACGGACCGTGTTCGGGTTCGACTCGTTTCGCGGCCACCAGGCCGACATCATCGACCACATGGTCGGCGGCGGTGACGCCATGGTGTTGATGCCGACCGGCGGCGGCAAGTCGCTGTGCTATCAGGTCCCGGCGCTGTGCCGGCCGGGGACCGCGGTGGTGGTGTCGCCGCTGATCGCCCTGATGCAGGACCAGGTGACGGCGCTGGAGCAGTTCGGGGTCCGCGCCGTAGCGCTGAATTCGACCCTGTCGCCGGCGGCGGCCACGGAGGCCGAGCGGCGCCTCGACGGGGGCCAGCTGGACCTCGTCTATGTCGCGCCGGAACGGCTGCTCACCGAGGGCTTCCTGCGGCTGCTGGACGGCTGCCAACTGGCGCTGTTCGCCATCGACGAAGCGCATTGCGTGTCGCAGTGGGGACACGACTTCCGGCCGGAATACCGGCAGTTGACGCGCCTGCGCGAGCGCTACCCGACGGTGCCGCGAATCGCCCTTACGGCCACCGCCGACGGCCCGACACGGCGCGACATCGTCGAGCGGCTGGGACTTTCGACCGGTCGGGTGTTCGTCGCCGGTTTCGATCGCCCGAACATCCGCTACCGGATCCTGCCCAAGGACAATCCGCGCGCCCAGCTGCTTCGATTCCTGAAGGCGGAGCATCCCGGCGACTCCGGCATCGTCTACTGCCTGTCGCGCAACAAGGTCGAGACTACCGCGGCGTGGCTGACCGGCCAGGGGCGCAACGCGCTGCCGTACCACGCCGGGCTGGACAAGGCGAAGCGCGCGGCGCACCAGGATCGCTTCCTCAAGGAGGACGGCATCGTCGTCGTCGCCACCATCGCCTTCGGCATGGGGGTGGACAAGCCCGACGTCCGCTTCGTCGCCCATCTCGACCTGCCGAAGAATATCGAGGCGTATTACCAGGAAACCGGCCGCGCCGGACGCGATGGCCTGCCCGCGGATGCGTGGATGGTGTACGGCATGGAGGACGTCGCCAAGCTGCGGCAGTTCGTGGAAAGCTCAGAGGCGCCCGACGCCCAGAAGCAGATCGAACGCCGCAAGCTCGACGCCATGCTGGGCTATTGCGAGACGGTCGGCTGTCGCCGCCAAGTGCTGCTGGAGTATTTCGGCGAGACCCTGGCCGCTCCGTGCGGCAACTGCGACACCTGCCTGGACCCGGTCGCCAGCTTCGACGGCACCGAGGCGGCGCAGAAGGCGCTGTCCTGCGTCTACCGCACCGGGCAGATGTTCGGCGCGGCGCACCTGATCGACGTGCTGCTGGGCGGCGACACCGAGCGGGTCCACCGGTTCGGCCACGACCGTTTGAGCACCTACGGCATCGGCCGGACCCTGTCGCGGCTGCAGTGGAGATCGGTGTTCCGTCAGCTCGTCGCGCTCGGCCTGCTTGTGGTCGACGTGGACGGCCATGGCGGCCTGCGGCTCGGACCGGATTGCCGCGCGGTGCTGCGCGGCGACCGCCGCATCGCCCTCAGGCAAGACCCGGCGCGCCGATCGGGGCGCCAGGCCGGCCGCACCGCGGCGCCGCCGGCACCGGACGGACCGGCCGACGACGCGCTGTTCCAGGCGCTGCGGGCGCGACGAATGGAACTGGCCAAGCGCCAGGGCGTGCCGCCCTACGTGATCTTCCACGACAGCACCCTGCTGGCGATCGCCCGCGCCAAGCCGAGCGGCCTCGACGACCTCGCGCAGCTGCCCGGCATCGGCACGGCCAAGCTCGAGCGCTATGGCGCCGACGTCCTGGCCGTCGTCGCCGACCACGCCGCCGGGCGCCCTGACGGCTAGCCCGTACTTCTCATATTGGCCGCGGGCTGCGTCGCGTCCGGGCGGTCCGAGCCGCCAGGAGATGGCCGAAGAGCGTGGCCGCGCTACGGTCTACGACGCGGCGGCGATCGCAGACTCTTCCGATTCGTCGACCGGCGCGGGCACCGCGATCGTGATATCCGACGTCGGCCGCCCGTCGAAATCGACCCAGCAATGCTTCTCGAAATCATACAGCTTGCACCGCCTCATCGTGTCGATGAACCAGCCGAACGTGAAGGTACTGCTGACCACGCGGTCGCCGAGCAGTTCGATGAGCCGCGCCTGCGCCTCTGGCAGCCGATAGCACGGTATCATCGGCTGCAGGTGGTGTACCGAGTGATCGTAGACGTTGTGCATGAACGTCGACAGCTGCCTGGGCAACCGCAGATGCACGGTCAACGCCTCCTGCGGCGCGACGGTGCGGCGCTCGACCGGGCGGTCGAACCAGGGGACGCGTGGATGGGTATGGTGGACGTAGAGGGTGAAGCTGATCAGCGTCAGCCAGACATAGAATGGCACAACGAAACCGAGTGTCAGCGCCATCACGGTTCCGGTCGACGAATACAGCGGCGCCGCCGCCAGCAGGGCCAGGAATGCCACCAGATACACCATCAAGCCGGCGAAGTAGCGCCACGCCGACGCATGGATGCGTCGCGGCATGAAGCCGCGCGGGAACAGCTTCACCGCCAGCCACCGCACCTCGATATAGTAGATGCCCAGACCGACGAGATTGGGCATGCGGTAGAACATTTCCCGCCATTGCCGCCATTTCGAGAAGCTATCGAATTCCTCCTTGGAATACGGCTTCCATGAATCGCGGTGGCTGCCGTTGGTCATGGGATGGTGAAGCTGGTGGTGGTCGTACAGCCACAGTCGGTAATTGAACAATCCCGGCGTGAAACTGACGATCGCGATGGCCCTGTTGAGCGCGGCGGATCGGGTCAGGCTGCCGTGCGCCGCGTCGTGGGCGACGGTGACGAGGTTGCAGATCTTGATGCCGGCGACGACGCCGCACACGATCTTCATCCACAGGTCGGGCAGAAACAGCACGCCGGCCACCGCCGCCACGTACGTCGCCAAGTCAATCGCGAATACGAGCAACCCTCGCCACGTTTCAGACTTGACGAACGGCGCCAGTTCGCTCTGGATACTGCGTCTTGACAGTTTATTCATTTGCGACCGCCCTGCATGTGCCCGTAGAAAATTAACTATCCAATGATATTGAACAAATAACTACTACTTTATATAGCGAAACGATGCCGCCGAGAAGGGCCGTGAATTCCCGACATCCGACGGCGCCGTCGCGGCGCAATTAGCGACTCCAGATTTGGCTCGGTATAGTGTCAAAGACCCTGCAGGTCATGAAGTTCTAAATACAATGCCGATTGGCAAGTTTTTCTCAAAAAAAGGCGAGTTATCTTGTTGCGGCTCTTGAGCCGCGAAACCGCGATATTTGGTCCCAGCGCAATATCCACTTAGATTCTCCGCTGGCATCATATTTATTTGTTCTCCGAAGTGATTCCATCGTCCCAGCCAGCATCGCGACAGTCGTGCGATTTGCGAAAATCATCAAATTGACCGTTTAAGTAAAAAATTCACTCATCGGGGTCGGATCGAATAAAAATTGGCAATGTTCTCGTGTAAACGTAACGTAAATATTGATGGTCCCTTAAATGCAACTCGACTAATGGAATCAGTCGACGGATAATCGCGATACGGGGGGTGACGGCATCGTGGCGGTACGTTCTTTCGAAATCCATAGGACTCTAAGCAATCTCTCGGATCAGGCGGAACCACGGGCGAACACGACGGGTATGGTCGACGAACAGGGCGAACGGGCCGACGCGATCGGCCGCGTTGCTGGGGTCGGATTGTACGAGTCGCACGATCCTGCCATGGCGGTTGACGCGGTACCGGAGGTGAGGAGCGCGCCCGCTGCAATCGGCCAGCGGGCACGATCAATCGCTTGACGGGCTGCCGGCACGTCGGCGCTTCGAGGAGACCGAGACGGCCATCGATGCCGAGCGCACGCTCGGCTGGTGCTGGTTCCGGTTTCGCGAGCGGCCCTGCTTCACCTCCGCCCTGCTGCGCGACATCGACCGGGTGCAGAGCACCATCGTGACGGCCTTCACCGCGCTCGACGGACTGACCGGCCGCTGAAATAACTGGTCTGGGCTTCACACACGCCCGGCGTGTGGAATCTCGGCGGCGACCTGGATCTGTTCGCCAGGCTGATTCGCCAGCGGGGCCAGCGCGGGATGATGCACTATGACCGGCTGGTCATCCGCGAAGGCCACGCCAATTGGATGGACCTGGATCTGCCGATCATCACCATGGCGCTTGTCCGCGCCGGCGCCCTGCGGCGCGAGACCGGAGTTCGACTCCTTGTCTCACGCCGGCCACGGTCTGCGCCTGAGCGGCGGGCTGACGGTGACCTCAGCCACTCGCCTTCTTCTTCTTGGCCTCGGTGGGCAACAGCCGCTCGGCGGGGAAGGTCACCACGACCGTCGTGCCCTTGCCCTTGCGGCTGTCGACCCTCAGGGTGCCGCCATGCAATTCGGTCAGGTCGATCGCCAGCGGAAGACCCAGGCCGGTGCCCGGATGGCTGGTCTCGCTCGACCTCTCGACTCGGCCGAACCGGGTCATCGCGACCCTGACCTCGTCGGCGTCCATGCCGACGCCGTGGTCCTCGACGCGGATCTGCAGGGCGCCGCGTACGGTTCGGGCCGACGTGACGATCTTTCCGTCACGCGGCGAATACTTGATCGCGTTGGTCAGCAGATTCAGCAGGATCTGCTTCACCTTGGACGAATCGGCCCACAGGCAGGCGCCGCCGGCGGTGATCCTGGTTTCAATCTCGACGCCCGCCTGCTCCGCCCGTTCCGAGGCCAGCCGCACGACGTCGTCCAGCAACCCGACGACCCGAACCGACTCCTCGCGCAGCGGCACCTTGCCGGCCTCGATCATCGAGACGTCCAGGATGTCGTCGATGATGTGGCACAGCAGGCTGCCGCTCTCCTCGATGCTGCGGGAGTAGTCGAGATATCTGGGGTTGCCGACCGGCCCGAACATCTCCGACGCTATGACCTGGGAGAACCCGACCACGGCATTGAGGGGCGTGCGCAGCTCGTGGCTCATGTTGGCCAGGAAGTCCGACTTGCTGCGGTTCGCCAGCTCGGCCGCCTCCTTGGCGTCGACCAACGCCGCCTCCGCCGCCTTGCGGTCGGTGATGTCGAGCGACACCGTGACGACGTGGGTGATCCGCCCTAGATCGTTGCGCACCGGCGATTTCGTCGTCAGGAAGATGCGCCGGGCGCCGGAGTTGGTGTAGAACGTCTCCTCGAAGCTCGGCGGCGCGTCGCCGGTTTCGAAGACCTTGAGGTCGAGCTCAAGCACGTTGCGCGCATAGTCGTTGCCCAGCAGCTCCACCGCGGTCTTGCCGGAGGCCTCGTCGGGCCCGACGCCGAAGCAGCTCGCTTGGTACGAGTTGATGAAGACGTACCGACCGTTCGACGTGGTCGCCCCGATCATCGCCGGTACCGCGTCGACCACGCGCAGCAACCGCTTGTGGCTTTCGCGAAGCGCCCGTTCGTGCTGATCGCTTTCGCGCTCGATACGCCGTTCCAGATGGACCGCGCGCTCGTTGATCAGCTTCTGATGCGCGCGCAGGGTCAACAGATTCTTCGATCGGGCGCGGAACTCCTGATGGTCGACCGGAGTCAGCAGGAAATCGGTGGCACCCGCCTCCAGTGCCGAATAGCGGAACGTGCGATCCTCGTACGCAGTGACGACCATGACCGGAATGTCGGTGCAGTGCGGATATTCGCGGAACTTTCGGATGAAGGCGGCGCCGTCCATCGCCGGCATCTTGAAGCCGGTGATGACGAGATCGGGAACGTTGCTCTTCGCCCAGGCCAGGGCATCGCGCGGGTCGGAAAACGACTTTACCGTCGGGCTGTCCTCCAGCGACGCGGCCAGCCGCGCAAGGACTTTGCGATTCGTGACCCGGTCGTCTATGACGGCAATAATCGACATCGGCCGGCGATACCCGGTTGCGAGATCCAAAGACGGACAAGCTGGAGAGAGTGCGGCCGCCGCCCCTCGGCCCGGGTGATGTCGTAAATGAAAATGCTAAAATTCAGATTAACACTTTTGGTTTATCAGCGACTTAGCGGGTCTCGCCACACGGGCGTGGAGCGCCGGCGCCAGGTGCCGTTCGATGGCGTGCCATGACCGATGACACCGCGCCACGCTTCTGGCGCACCAAGACGCTGTTGCAGATGTCCGCGGCGGAATGGGAATCGCTGTGCGACGGCTGCGCCAAGTGCTGCCTGGTCAAGCTCGCCGACGAGGACGGCGCCGCAGCCGTCGCCTATACCGACGTCGCCTGCCGACTGCTCGATCAAGGGTCCTGCCGCTGCACCCGGTATCCCGACCGCAAGCGGCTGGTGCCCGATTGCGTCGTGCTGACATCCGAGTCCGTGGCGACGCTCGACTGGATGCCGTCGACCTGCGCCTACCGGCTGGTGGCGGAAGGCCGCGACCTGCCGTGGTGGCACCCGCTGGTCTCCGGCGATCCGGAGACCGTCCACGTTGCCGGAATCTCGGTGCGCCACCGCGTGATCAGCGAAACAGAAATCGACGATCGCGATCTGGAAGACCGCATCGTCGATTGGCCGCGATAGCGCCGGCGGCCGCCATGGCCGACGACAGGTTACCGACTGAGCTGTGGATCAAGGCGCACATACGGCGCTGCATCGCCGAGGGCATTCCGGCGACGATCGCGCGCAAGGGCGAGGCGATCGGCGGCATGGTCGTTCTGAAGCTGAATCAGCTGGAGCACGGCTGCCGCGTCCTGAGCCAGACGCGCGACCTGGACGGGCGGCTGGGTTGGTTGCCGGCCCTCAACGGCGAGCCGGCCAGCGAGGCCGACGCCGACGCCTACATCACCCGGGCGGTGGCCCGCGACCCGGACCTGTGGGTCGTCGAGATCGAAGATCGCCAGGGCCGACATCCATTCGAGGGCCGGATCTTGTAGGCGCCGCGGACAGTTACGACAGGAGCGCCGGCACGCCGTCGTACAGCAGCTTGGCCCCGGTCGCCAGCAACAGGCCATAACAGATCCGGTAGAACGCCGCGTCGGACACCCGCCGATGCAGGGCGAGGCCGAGCCACATACCGAGCGGCGCCAGTGGCGCCAGGACCAGCGACGTCGTCAGGTTGCCGCCGTGAAGCTGGCCCAGCCAGCCGTAGGGGATCAGCTTCACGTAGTTGATGGTGATGAAGAAGACCACCGTGGTGCCGACGAACAGCGTGCGGTCCAGCCGCTGCGGCAGCAGGTAAACCGAGATCGGCGGCCCGCCGGCGTGGGCGACGAAGCTGGTGAATCCGGCCACCATGCCCCAGAACCCGCCGCGCGCCGGGTCGGCGGCGCGGGCCGGACCCGCCGCCCGGGGCCGCAGCCAATAGTCCAGTGCGAATCCGACCGCCACCAAGCCGATCAGCATCCGCACCAACCCGGCGTCGAGATGGCGGAACGTGGCGGCGCCGATGGCGATCCCGACCAGGGCGCCGGGAAGGATGATGCGCAGATTGCGCCCGTCCCACCGACGGCGATAGGCCCAGACGCCGAACAGGTCCATCAGACACAGGATCGGCAGCATCACCGCGGCCGCTTGCTGCGGCGCGACCGCCAGCGACATCAGCGGCACGGCCATCACCCCCACGCCGCCGCCGAACCCCGCCTTGGAGATCCCGGCGATCAGCACGGCGGGCACCGCCAGAACATAGAACCACGGGGCTTCGATCACCGCGACAGACCCCCGGCATCGAACGCCACCGCCGGCCGGCATTCGGTCATGCCGGCAGCGCAGCGCACCGTCCCGCCTCCGGGTACCGGTCGACGATCGCACCGATCAATCATTGCGAGGACAGACCTCATGCCCGACTGTAAGACAGTCTTTGGCGCATGGATCAACACCGAAGGCGCGGTGTCCCGGTAATCGACGACGCCCGCATCCCGCCTTTCCACCCGGGCCAGAACCGAGGAGCCGTGATGATGCGGACCTTCACCTACGACGCCCTGCCCGGGCGCGTCGTGTTCGGCGTCGGCAGCCTCGATGGGCTGGCCGACGAGGTCGGACGGCTCGGCGCCACGAAGACGCTGGTGTTGTGCACGCCGCGGCAGACCGACATGGCGGCCGACGTGGCCCGGCGCCTGGGCGCGCGCTCGGTTGGGATCTTCGACGGCGCGGCGATGCACGTGCCGGTCGAGAGCGCCCGCCGGGCGCGCGACGAGGCGGCGCGCCGCGGCGCCGACTGCTGCGTCGCCGTCGGCGGCGGCTCGACCATCGGCCTCGGCAAGGCGATCGCGCTGGAGTCCGGCCTGCCGATCGTCGCCGTGCCCACGACCTACGCCGGCTCGGAGATGACGCCGGTCTGGGGACTGACCGAGGGCGGCGAGAAGCGCACCGGGCGCGACCCGCGGGTGCTCCCCCGGACAGTCGTCTACGACCCGGTGCTGACGGTCAGCCTGCCCGCCGCGGTGTCCGGCCCCAGCGGCATCAACGCGATCGCCCACTGTGTCGAGGCGCTGTACGCGGAGAACGCCAACCCGGTCGTCTCGCTGATGGCCGAGGAAGGCATCCGCGCTCTGGGCCGCAGCCTGCCGGCGGTAACCGAACGGCCGGATGACCTGGAGGCGCGCGGCGACGCGCTGTACGGCGCCTGGTTGGCCGGCGCGTCGCTGGGCGCGGTGGGCATGGCGATCCACCACAAGCTGTGCCACACGCTAGGCGGCAGCTTCAACCTGCGCCACGCCGACACCCACACCATCGTCATTCCGCACGCCGCCGCCTTCAATCGCGATGCCGTCCCCGAGGCGTTGGCGCGGGTCGCCGGGGCGCTCGGCGTCGCCGACGCGGCGGCAGGCCTGTTCGATCTGGCGGCGGCCATCGGCGCCCCTACGGCGCTCAAGGACATCGGGATGAAGGAGGCCGACCTGGATCGCGCCGCCGATCTGGCGACCCGGAACCCCTACTACAATCCCAGACCGGTCACCCGCGACGCGGTACGCGCATTGCTGGACGACGCGTTCCACGGTCGCCGACCCGGCTAGATTTTGCAGTAAACAATTAAGGTCGGGATGCATTAGCTTGAAAAACAAACCTAAACTTGTCGAGAATCTGATGTGGTCGTCGCTTTGGCGAAACCTGCCGACGGCATCGACATGATCCGGCCGGGCCAGCGGGCTCGCGGTCCCCATCCAACAATTCAGGAAAGGGTTCAGATGACCGATGCGAAGATCAAGTGGGACGACTATGTAGCGAAATGCGCGGCGGCGGGGGTGCTGGCGAAGCGGCTGTATGTGGTGCTGACCAGGCCGGCCAACGGCTTGGACGCGGTGCGCGAGCAGCTGCAGGCACACCTGGCATACCAGGGCGAGATCGAGGGCAAGGGCGTCATGTTCGCCGCCGGGCCGTTCGCCGACGACGACGAGGCCTGGTGGGAGGGCGAAGGCATGGTGATCATCCGCGCCGGCTCGCTCGTCGAGGCCAAGTCGATCGCCGCCGCCGACCCGATGACGTCAGCGGCGCCCGGACCTTCCGGGTGCGGCCGTGGCTGATGAACGAAGGCTCGATGACCGTCACGATCACCTGTTCCAACGGCAAGCAGGAATTAGTGTAGTGCGGCCGGCGTCCCGCACGGAT
>JAZFQW010000191.1:0-4358 GCA_036445335.1 Alphaproteobacteria bacterium
GGCCAGGCGGCCGTTGGTGATGTGGTCGGCGGCGATGAAGGTCGGCAGGATGGTCAGGCCCAGGCCGGCGGCGGCGATATCGCGCATCTCGTCGCCGTTGTTGACGCGCAGCCGCGCCGCGACCCGGACCGTGTGGTGGGCGCCGTCGCGGCCGACGAAGGTCCATTGTTCGCCCGTTGCGACGATGCTGTAGACCATGCAGTCGTGGTTGACGAGGTCGTCCGGCGTCGCCGGCGCGCCGCGCCGCTCGACGTACGACGGGGCGGCGCACAGCACCAGGCGGGATGGCGCCAGCCGGCGCGCGACCAGCGAGCTGTCGGCCAGATGGCCGATCCGCACCGCCACGTCGAATCCCTCGTCGATCAGGTCGACGACCCGGTCGTTCAGCGTCAGGTCGATGCGCACGTCGGGGTAGCGTTCCATGAAGGCGGCGATCGCCGGCGCCAGGTGGGCCATCCCGAACGACATCGGCGCGTTGACCCTCAGCACGCCGCGCGGCTCGGCCTGCAGCCTCGTCACCGCCAGCTCCGCCTCCTCGACCTCGGCGGCGACACGGGCGCAGCGCTCGTAGAACGCCGCGCCGACCTCGGTCGGGCTGATCCGCCTGGTGGTGCGGTTGAGCAGCCGCGCGCCCAGCCGGTCCTCCAGCCGGGCGATCTGCTTGCTGACCGCCGATTTCGAGAGACCGAGCCGGCGCGCCGCGACGGTGAAGCTGTTGGCCTCTACCACCCGCGCGAAGATGATCATCCCGCTGACCGAATCCATGGGATTATTGTTTCCGAAGGACCGCCACAGAGCGCACTGAGGTGTCATTTATGCCGAATATGAAACAACAGTGCAATCCGGCCACACTCGAGCGCGAACCAGTGCCGTGAGTCCAACAATCGGCCCGATTCACCTCTCCCACGATGGGAGAGGTACGCCGATGCCATTCGCTGGACCCGGAGCAAGCGTTCCGCCCTACCCAGACTGTCGACCTCAGGAAACAATGTTGTTCCTAGCGGTGGGATTGTCGCGGGATGCCGCGCTCGCCAAATAAGACGTTCTCATTGCCGAAATCGGCGCTGCCCCCAGGGAGATCGCGATTATGACCATGGTCCTCGTCCTCTATTACAGCTCGTATGGACACATCGAAGCCATGGCCAGGGCGGTCGCCGATGGCGCGAAGTCGGCCGGCGCCGAGGTCGACATCAAGCGGGTGGCCGAGCTGGTGCCGGAGGACGTCGCCAAGAGCTCGGGCTTCAAGCTGGACCAGGACGCGCCGGTGGCGGAGCCCGGCGATCTCGCCAACTACGACGCCATCATCTTCGGTACGCCGACCCGGTTCGGCAACATGGCGGCGCAGATGCGCAACTTCCTCGACCAGACCGGCGGCCTGTGGATGAGCGGGTCGCTGATCGGCAAGGTCCGCAGCGTGTTCGCCTCCACCGCCACCCAGCACGGCGGCCAGGAAAGCACCATCCTGTCGTTCCACACCACCCTGCTGCACCAGGGTATGGTGGTGGTCGGCCTGCCCTATTCGGCGCAGGCGCAGATGACCCTTAACGAGATCACCGGCGGCTCGCCCTACGGCGCCACCACCATCGCCGGCGGCGACGGGTCGCGCCAGCCGAGCGAGAACGAACTGGGGCTCGCCCGGTTTCAAGGCGACCACGTCGCCAGGATCGCTGCCAAGCTGGCGGGCTGACGGCGCCCCGACCGCCGGACCGCATCATGGAAGGAGTCGCCCCATGGGCATGTTGATCGACGGCGTCTGGCACGACCAGCCGCTCGACACCAAGAAATCCGGCGGCAGGTTCGTTCGGCAGGAGAGCGCCTTCCGCAACTGGGTGACCGTCGACGGTTCGCCGGGTCCCAGCGGCGAAGGTGGCTTCAAGGCCGAGCCGGGGCGCTACCACCTCTATGTCTCGCTGGCATGCCCGTGGGCGCACCGCACGCTGATCTTCCGCACGCTCAAGCGGCTTCAGGGCGCGGTCTCGGTATCGGTCGTCGACTATTTCATGGGCGATCGGGGCTGGCGATTCCACGACGTGCCGGGCGCCATCCCCGATACCGTCAACAACAAGGCCTACCTGCACGAGGTCTACACCGCGGCGGCCCCCGGCTATACCGGGCGGGTCAGCGTGCCGGTGCTGTGGGACAAGCAGCGGAGGACCATCGCCAGCAACGAATCCTCCGAGATCATCCGCATGTTCAATGGCGCCTTCGACCAACTCGGCGACGGCATCGGCGAGCCGGCGCTGGACTTCTACCCGGCGCCGCTGCGCGCAGAGATCGACGAGATCAACGACGTCGTCTACCACAACATCAACAACGGCGTTTACAAGTGCGGCTTCGCCACGGCGCAGGAGGCCTACGACGAGGCGTTCGACGCCCTGTTCGCGGCGCTCGACGAGGTCGAGGCGCGGCTGGGGCGCCAGCGCTATCTGGTCGGCGACCGGCAGACCGAGGCCGACTGGCGGCTGTTCACCACGCTGGTGCGGTTCGACCCGGTCTATGTCGGGCACTTCAAGTGCAACCGGCAGCGCATCGCCGATTACCCCAACCTGTCGAACTACACCCGCGACCTGTATCAGGTCCCCGGCGTCGCCGACACGGTCAGTCTCGAGCACATCAAGCGCCACTACCACGGCAGCCACGAGACCATCAACCCGACGCGGATCGTGCCGAAGGGGCCGGACATCGACTACGCCGCGGCGCACGACCGCGGCCGGTTCGCCGCCCGGCCGACGGGTACGGCGGCATGATCCGGACGATCCCGTTCGACTCGCTGGGGCGGGCCGAGCATGGCTGGCTCAGCGCCCGCTTCCATTTCAGCTTCGCCGAGTATTACGACCCGACGCGCCTCGGTTTCGGCCCGCTCAGGGTATGGAACGACGACACCATACAGCCCGGCGGCGGGTTTCCGATGCACCCGCACCGCGACATGGAGATCATCACATACGTGCGCAGCGGCGCCGTCACCCATGAGGATCAATTGGGCAACCGCGGCCGCACCGAGGCCGGCGACGTCCAGGTGATGAGCGCCGGGACCGGTATCGTGCATTCCGAGTACAACCTCGAGGACGTGCCGACGACGCTGTTTCAGATCTGGATCCAGCCGCACACCCGGCGGGTCGCGCCGCGCTGGGAGCAGCGCCGGTTCCCCAAGGCGGACCGCGCCGGGCAGCTGGTGGCACTGGCGTCAGGGCGCGACCGCGATCGCGAAATGGGGGCGCTGGCCATCCACCAGGACGCGACGTTGCTGGGCGCGACTCTCACCGCCGGCCAATCGGTCGACTATCCGCTGGGCTCCGACCGCCGCGGCTATCTGGTCGTCGCCAAGGGCGCCATCACGGTCGACGGCACCCATCTCGGCCCGCGTGACGCCGCCGCCATCGACGCGACCGACAGCGTCGGGATCGCGGCACGCGAGGACGCCGAGTTCCTTCTGGCGGACCTGCCGTAAGGAGCGGCTGCGGCGCCATCGGGCGCGGGCTAGGCGGCTTGACGCCCCGACGCATGTGTGATCAAGCAGGGGCCGCGATGCTCGGAGGTCACACGATGAGCACAATCACCGTTGCGGCGACGCAGATGGCGTGCAGTTGGAACCGCGACGCCAATGTCGAACGCGCGGTCGAACTGGTGCGCCGGGCGGCCAAGATGGGCGCCCAGGTGATCCTGTTGCAGGAGCTGTTCGCGACGCCGTATTTCTGCAAGGACCAGACGCAGGAGTCGTTCGGTCTGGCGGCGCCCGCGGCCGGCCATCCGCTGATCGAGGCGATGCGCGGGCTCGCCGCCGAGCTGTCGGTGGTGCTGCCGGTCAGCTTCTTCGAGCGGGCGAACACCGCCCATTACAATTCGCTGGCGGTGGTGGATGCCGACGGCAGCGTCGTAGGGGTCTACCGCAAGGCGCACATCCCCGACGGCCCCGGCTATCAGGAGAAGTTCTACTTCAGCCCCGGCGACACCGGGTTCAAGGTCTTTCCCACCCGCTACGGGGCGCTCGGCTGCGCCATCTGCTGGGACCAGTGGTTCCCCGAGGCGGCACGGGTCATGGCATTGCGAGGCGCCGATATGCTGCTGTACCCGACGGCGATCGGGTCCGAACCGCAGGACGCGTCGCTGGACAGCTGCGATCATTGGACCCGGGTGATGCAGGGTCACGCCGCCGCGAACGTCATGCCGCTGGTGGCGTCGAACCGTATCGGCGAGGAAGCCGGGAGCAGCTGCACCACGACCTTCTATGGCTCATCCTTCATCGCCGGCCCGACCGGCGAGCTGGTGGCCCGTGCCGGCCGCGACGACGAAGCGGTCGTCACCGCCAGCTTCGACCTCGACCGGATCCGCGCGATGCGGGCGTCGTGGGGCATCTTTCG
>JAZFQW010000192.1:0-13366 GCA_036445335.1 Alphaproteobacteria bacterium
GACGATTTCCACAGCGCCATCGACGTGATCGCGTTCGAGGTTCACGGCGACCGCATCGTATCGGCCGAACAGGCCGCATACGTCCTCGGCTTCCCGCCCGGCACGCCGCTGAGCCGGGACCGGGTGAAGATACGGTTCCGGCGGCTTTCGCGCATCTATCACCCCGACCGCCCGACCGGCAACGCGACGCGGATGACCATGCTGATCGACGCCGCCCGCTACCTCGAGGCGCGACTGTCCCGCCGCGTGGCTTAGTCCGCCGGCCAGACAATCAGAATGGCTTGACGATCGCCATCGCGACGATGACGACCATCAACACCGTCGGCACTTCGTTGACGACGCGATAGAACCGTTCGCCGTGGCTGTTGGCGTCGTCGGCGAACTGCCTGCGCCACCGCGCCATCGCCACGTGGATGCCGGTCAGCACGACTAATGCCAGCAGCTTCACATGGAACCAACCCTGGCCGAGCCAATCCGACTGCCCCGCCACCATGGCCAGCCCGAATATCCAGCTCGCCACCATCGCCGGAGTCATGATCGCCCGCAGCAGTCGGTGCTCCATGATCTTGAATGTCTCCGACATCTCCGACCCGGCCGACGCGCGGCAGTGATAGACAAACAGTCGCGGCAGATACAACAGGCCCGCCATCCAGGCAATCACCGAGATCACGTGTAACGCCTTCAGCCAGGGATACGCAGCCTGCAACGCCGCCGTCATCGCCGCTACTCCGCCGCCAGCGCTGAGCGCTCCGGCTGCAGACAGCCGCTCCAGCCCTGCGGGCAGACCCGGCCCGGCCGCTGCGAACAAATCGGCGCCTCGGCCGCCAGCGCCTGTCGCACCAGTGTCGCCAGGCCTCCGATGAAGCGCTCGTCAGCGCCCGGCGTGACGACACGGCCGTAGTACGGCACACCCTCTTCGGCGGCGCGGTCGCGGTATTCCATGTCCAGCTCGACCAAGGTCTCGGAGTGTTCCGACACGAACGCGACCGGGGCCACGACGATCGGCACCCCGTCGGCGCCGGCGCGATCGATCTCCGCCTCAGTCGACGGGCCGATCCATTTCAGCGGCCCGACCCGGCTTTGATAGCAGCTGACCCAATCCAGACCGTCGATGGCGATCCGCTCGACCAGGGCGGCCGCGGTCGCCTCGCATTGCCACTGGTACGGATCGCCGTCCCGGACGATGGTCTCGGGCAAACCGTGGGCGGAGAACAGGATGCGCGGCCTGCCGTGCCGCGAGGCCGCTGAATGCGCCTGCCGGATCGCATCGGCGAACGTCTCGATGAACCCTCCCTCGGTCGGATAACAGCAGATCGTCCGGGCCGGCCGGTCCAGCCCGGCGGCACGTGCGGCGCGGGCCCACACCCGCAGCGACGATGCCGTCGTAGTGGTCGAAAACTGCGGATACAGCGGCAACAAAACGGTGTCGTCGGGCTCAAATTGCGACACCTCAAAGGCCACCTCATCGCTCATCGGATGCCAGTAGCGCATCGCGATGAAGATCCGCACCGTGCCCAAGTCGGCCAAGGCCAACTCCAGCGCGGCGGCCTGGGACCGAGTATTCTCCAGCAACGGCGACTTCCCACCGATCCGCGCGTAGATCTTGGTCGCCTCCTTTGCACGCCGCCGCGACACGATGTTCGCCAATACCAGACGCAATGGGTTCGGCAGTCGAATGATCGATTTATCGTTGAAAAGGTTGAACAGGAACGGTTGTACCGCCTCCGGGCGATCGGGACCGCCAAGATTGAACACCACGACGGCGATCCGCCGGCCTCCCTTGGATTGAATGCTGGTCATGGCCAGGGATGTAGCACGATTTGCGCCGGCGATCAGCCGCCTGCGCCGCCTTCCGGCCACGCCCGGATCTGCGCCGCCAATGCCACCACATGCTCCGGCGGTGTCGTCGGCAGGATGCCATGGCCGAGATTGAACACGAACGGCCCGCTGGCCAGGGTGTCGAGGATCGCTGCCGTCGCTCGGCGCAGTGGATCGCCACCGGTCACCAGCAGCACCGGGTCCAGGTTGCCCTGCACCGGCAGCCGCCGTTGCAGCACTGCGGCCGTCGCCAGCGGCACGGCAGTATCCAGCGCCAACGCGTCGATGCCGGTCTCGATGGCATATCGTTCGTACAGACGTCCCGCGCCGCGCGGAAACCCGATGACCGGGGTTTCCGGGTGCGCCGCCTTCAGCGCCGCCACGATCCGCCGCGTCGGTTCGATGACCCAGCGCGCGAAGCCATCCTCCGGCAACACCCCGGCCCAGCTGTCGAACAGCTTCACGACGTCGGCGCCGGCCTCGATCTGCCGCTCCAGATAGCCAACCGTGGCCTCGACCAACAGGTCGATCAACGCCGCGAACCTGTCGGGCTCGCTGTAGGCCAGCCCCATGACCGCACCGAAGTCCTTGCTGGACCCGCCCTCGACCATATAGGTCGCCACGGTCCACGGCGCCCCGGCGAATCCGATCAACGCCACCGATTTGGGCAGTGCCCCTTCGACACGGCGCACGGTCTCATAAACCGGCGCCAACGCGTCGTGCAGCCCGGCGAGCGACAGCCCCTCGACCGCCATGAACGGTTCCAGCCGCGGCCCCTCCCCATCGACAAAGTCCAGTACCTGACCCAACGCGTGCGGAACGACCAGGATGTCGGAAAACAGGATCGCGGCGTCCATGCCAAACTGGCGCACCGGCTGCAGCGTGACTTCAGTCGCCGCTTCCGGCGTATAGCAGAGATCGAGGAAATTTCCCGACCGCGCCCTGACCCGGCGGTATTCCGGAAGGTATCGCCCGGCCTGTCGCATCAGCCAGAACGGCGGTCGCGGCACTGGTCGGCCGGCCAGGGCATCAAGCAGCGGTTTGGCGGGAAGATCGGATCGCTTTGGCACAAGCACGGCTCATGGTGGAGATATCCTCCGCCTATATGCCATACATTCATCTGTTAAACGTATTTGTAGAAAAGAGGTTGATGTTAGTTGGTCGTGTGGATAGCGGGCATTTCGACCTTTCGAGAGGTTTTCCCAGTCCGGCACCGGATCGAGTAGTATTCTGTTTCATTCCGGTGGAAAAGGCTGATTTCGGGTGTATTTTCAAGAGGTTGACTCGGGAAGAGCGGCGGGAAAATGCTGCTTCACCGCGCTCAGGCCATGATTTCCCGGCCTGGTGGACGGACCTATCCCGATCGGAGTAACCAGGTGAACCGAACTCGACTTGTCCACGATGTGATGGAGTGAGGCGTAGGCGGTCCCCGAAGCGCCGATTTTTTAAACAGACATTTCCACCATCCTGCTATTACTGCTGCCATGGTCGAGAAGAAAATACTTCACCTACATCTGGTATCCGATGCGACCGGTGAGACCATTCATAGTGTTGCGAGAGCCTGTATCGCGCAGTTTGAAGGGGTCGAGGCGATCGAGCATATCTGGAGCTTGGTGCGGTCTGATCGCCAGCTGGACGCGGCGCTGGACGAGATCGACCAGCACCGTGGCATCGTCGTGTTCACCCTCGTCGACGATCACCTGCGCCTGCGCCTCCAGGACGGCTGCGCCCGCATGGATGTGCCATGCATCTCGGTGCTGGATCCGGTCATGATGGCGTTTACACGCTATCTCAGTATGCGAAGCCAGGCCCGGCCGGGCCACCAGCACGTGCTCAACGCGGAATATTTCAGCCGAATGGAGGCGATGGATTTCGCGCTATCACATGATGACGGTCAGTCGACCTCGGAGCTGTACACGGCCGACATCATCCTGGTGGGAGTGTCGCGGACGTCGAAGACGCCGACCTGTCTCTATCTCGCCAATCGCGGAGTCAAGGCGGCCAACGTGCCCTATGTTCCCAACTGCCCGCTGCCGCCGGAGCTGGACCAAGTCACCACGCCGCTGATCATCGCCCTGACGAAGGACCCGGCCCGGCTCGTCCAGGTGCGCCGGAACCGACTGCGAAGCTTGAAGCAAGGGGAGACAACCGAATATGTCGATCCCGAGGTGGTGCAGGCGGAAGTGACCGAGGCGCGGCGGTTATTTGCCCGCAAGCAGTGGCCGGTGATCGACGTGACGCGGCGCGCCATCGAGGAGACCGCGGCCGAGATCTTCCTGTTGATAGCCCGTCGTGAGCAGCAATCGCCGTGATGGCCGGACCGGTCATTCTCGCCTCAGCCAGCCCGACGCGGCTGGCGCTGATGCGCGACGCCGGCATCGATGTCCAGTCTGACCCGGCCGCGGTGGACGAGGCAGCGGTCAAGACGGCGCTCCGCGCCGACGGCGCCACCGTGGCCGACGTCGCCGAGGCGCTGGCGGAGCTGAAGGCGACTCAGGTCAGCCGCCGTCACCCTGGGTCGCTGGTGATCGGCGCCGACCAGATGCTCGAATGCGGCGATGTCTGGTTCGACAAGCCGCCCGATCCCGCCCATGCTAAGGCCCAGCTACTGGCGCTGCGTGACAGGACGCACAGTCTGGTGTCGTGCGCAGTGGCGGTGCGCGACGCCGCTCGCCTGTGGCACCATACCGACCAAGCGCGACTGACGATGCGGCGGTTCAGCGACCGCTTTCTCGACGACTATCTCGCGATGGTCGGCGACGAGGCGATGCGGTCGGTCGGGGCCTATCGGCTCGAGGGGCTTGGCGCCCAGCTCTTCGCTGGCGTCGATGGCGACTACTTCACCATTCTCGGACTGCCGCTGCTGCCGTTGCTCGACTGGCTGCGGGCCCAGCGGGTGCTTGCGCAATGATGATCAGCGGCAGGGCCGGACTGGCCGGCGTCGTCGGCTGGCCTATCGCGCATTCGCGGTCGCCGCAACTCCATGGCCACTGGCTGCGGCGATACCGTATCGACGGCGCATACGTGCCGATGTCGGTATCGCCGGACCGGGTGGAGCAGGCATTGCGGGCGCTGCCGCTGCTCGGCTTCCGCGGCTGCAATGTCACGGTGCCGCACAAGCGCGCGGCGCTGACGGTCGCCGATACGGCGGACGCGTTCGCCATGCGGGTCGGCGCGGTCAACACGCTGACCGTCGGTGTCGACGGGGCGCTCGGCGGCTCCAACACCGACGGCTTCGGGTTCTTGGAGAGCGTGCGAACCGGCGCGCCGACGTGGCGGCCGCCGGCGGGGCCGGCGCTGGTAGTCGGCGCCGGCGGCGCCGCCCGCGCGATCGTTGCCGCGTTGATCGAC
The DNA here is from genome assembly GCA_036445335.1 of Alphaproteobacteria bacterium. Classification (GTDB taxonomy): domain Bacteria; phylum Pseudomonadota; class Alphaproteobacteria; order DSM-16000; family Inquilinaceae; genus JAZFQW01. The sequence continues at coordinate 5,170 of JAZFQW010000192.1, forward strand.
GCCGGCGTCCCCGAAATCCGCTTGGCTAACCGTACTCTGTCGCGCGGCAAGGACTTGGCCGCCGACCTTGGTGGACCGATCGTGCCCGTCGCGTGGAAGGAACGCTCGGCGGCGGCGGACGGCGCGGCGCTGCTGGTTAACACGACGACTCTGGGCATGGATGGCCAGCCGCCGCTGGATCTGGAATTAACGCCGCTGCCGGTCGCCGCCGTCGTCACCGACATTGTCTACACCCCCCTGATGACACCGTTGCTGAGCGACGCCGCAGCGCGCGGCAATCCGGTCGTCGACGGGCTCGGCATGTTGTTGCACCAGGCAGTGCCCGGATTCGCCACCTGGTTCGGTGTCGAGCCGACCGTCGATGCCGCCCTGCGCGATGCGGTCCTGGCCGGGTGACGGTGGACCGCGCGCCATGGTCATCGTCGGGCTCACCGGATCGATCGCCATGGGAAAGACGACGGCGGCCGCCATGTTGCGTCGACTGGGCGTCCCGGTGCACGACTCCGACGCGGCCGTTCATCGCTTGCTGGCGCCGGGCGGTGCGGCGGTGCCGGCGGTCCGTGCCGCGTTTCCGGACACGGTCGACAAGAACGGCGCGATCGACCGTGGGTCGCTTGGCGCGTGCGTGTTTGCCGATCCCGGCGCAATGACCCAGCTGGAGTCGATCGTGCATCCGATGGTCACGGCCAGCAGCCAGGCGTTCCTGAGACGCGCAGGCGGACGACGCGAGCGGGTCGCCGTCTTGGATATTCCGCTGTTGTTCGAGACCGGGGCGGAGCACCGTTGCGACCTCGTCGCGGTAGTCAGCGCACCCGCCTTCGTGCAACGCCAGAGGGTGCTCCGCCGCGGCATGACGCCGGAGCGCCTAGCCGGTATACTCGCGCGGCAATTGCCCGACGCCGAAAAGCGGCGGCGGGCCGATATCGTGGTGCCGACGGGCGCCGGCCGCGGCGTTACCTGGCGCGCCCTGGCCGGGCTGGTCGAGGCGGCGGCTGCCCGATCCGGCGGTGCGTGGCCGCCGCGGCCGTACCGTTGGCAGTACCAGGGCCGGAGGCGACATGCGTGAGGTTGTTCTCGACACCGAAACGACCGGGCTCGATCCGGCCAACGGCCATCGGATCGTCGAAATCGGCTGCCTCGAGCTCGTCAACCATGTCCCGTCCGGCGGACCGTCCGGCACCTTCCAACGCTATATCGACCCGGAACGGCCGATGCCGGACGAGGCCTTCGCGGTGCATGGATTGTCGGACGAAGCCCTGGCTGGCAAGCCGGTGTTCGCGGATATCGCCGACGATTTCCTGAGCTTCATCGGCGACGATCCGCTGGTCATCCACAATGCCCGGTTCGACTTGAAGTTTCTCAATGCCGAGCTGCAAGCGATCGATCGCCCGCCGCTGCCGATGTCGCGGGCGATCGATACGGTGGCAATTGCGCGCCAGCGCTTCCCCGGCGCCCAGGCTAGCCTGGACGCGCTATGCCGCCGCTACGGAGTCGACAATTCGAATCGCCAGCTGCATGGCGCGCTGCTGGACGCCGAATTGCTGGCCGAGGTCTATCTGGAGCTCATCGGCGGCCGGCAGCCCAGTCTGACCCTCGCCGCGCGGCCCTCCGGTCGGGCCATCTCGGCGGGCCGGCCGCGGGCACCGCGCACACCGCACCCGCATGAACCGACGCCCGACGAGGCGGCGGCGCACGAGGCGTTCCTGGATCTGATCAAGGACCCGATCTGGCTGCGCTGATCCACCCGCACGGCTTGGCCCGCGCGTCTCGCACTGGCCACGGACCGCGTCGCGTCCGGGCGGTGCGAGCCGCCAGGAGAACGCCGACGAGCATAGCAGCGCTACGGTCGAGGCGTTCAACGCCGCGAGCGCGCCGCCTGGGCGCGACAGCGCCGCTCAGACCGTGGCCAGTGTGAGACGCGGGCTACGAATTCGCCGCGGCCGGGGCCTCGGCCGCGGCGCCTTGGCGCGACCGCAGCGTCTCGACCTGCCGGCGGAACAGCTCCACGAAATCGATCGGCTGCACCATCATTGGCGGAAACCCGCCGTCACGGGTAGCGTCGGCGATCACCGCCCGCGCGAATGGGAACAGCAGGCGCGGCGCCTCGATCAGCAGCGCCGGCGCGGTGTGCTCCTTGGCCACGTTGCCCAGGGTGACCACGCCCGCATAAGACAATTCGACGATGAATGACTGGATATCACCCGATTTCGCTTCGCCCTTGATGTGCAGCACGACCTCGTAGGTCTTGTCCTCCAGCTGGTTGGTGCGGACGTCGACATTCACCGAGACCTGCGGCGGCGGCTGTCCGCCCTGCAGTGACTTCGGTGCGTTGGGGTTTTCGAACGACAGGTCCTTGACATATTGCGCGGTGATCTGGATCGGCGGAAGGCCGGGACGCTCGGCCGCCTGGGCCTTGCCATCACCTGGCTGGGCCGCGGAAGCCGCGTCGGGCTTCGGCGTCTCGTCCGTCATCTAGCGACTCCTGCAGAGGCGATGGCGGCACTGGCTACCACGGAACGGCGCGCCGGACAACTACGCTGCCTCCGGCGATCGCGGCCTTAGCCCGCGCTGCTCACACTGGCCGCGCAGACCGTGGCCAGGGTGAGCAGCGCGGGCTAGTCGCGACCGCTGTCTTTGCCCGGCGGCAGAATGTTGCCGCCAGCGGGGCGGTCATCGTCGACTTCGCGGAATTCGCCATCGATCGTGCCGCGGCGCCGGGACGGATCGACACCGACGCCGCGCCGCTGCATCGCCTGCCAGATGCGCCAGCCGATAAGCGAGCGCAGCGGCGGCACCAGCAGCAGGAAGCCGGCGGCGTCGGTTAGGAACCCCGGGGTCAGCAGCATCGCGCCGGCGACGAACAGGAACAATCCGTCGAACATCTGCTTGACCGGCATCTCGTGGCTCTGCAGCGCGGCCTGAGCCTCGCGAACGACCGTAAGCCCTTGGCGCTGGATCAGCGCGAGACCGATGACGGCGGTCAGCACGACGGCCAGGATGGTCGGCAGGGCGCCGATCTGTCCGCCGATCTGAATCAGCACGTACAGCTCGGTCAGAGGGATCGCGATCAGCGCGACCAGGACGATGACCATGAGTTTTCCTTGCCCAATCGGGTCTGGCAGCCTATCTAGCAAGTCGGACAGGTGGCGGCGCGCGGGTGCCGGCCACTCGCCCGCATACCATCAGGCAATGCAGAACGGCCTATCAAGTAGTGCGATCCGTTAACGAGTTCCAGCGAAACTCCACCGTATCAGCACAACTGGCCGGCTGGGTGTAATGGGCGAAGGTTCCACTCTAATCGAAATCCTGATCCTTGGAATGGTCGCGGCATTCCTGATCTTCAGGCTGCGCAACGTGCTTGGCCGCCGCACCGGACATGAACGGCAGCGGCCGCCGCGCTTTCCCGCGCGCGGACAGCAAGACAAGCCGGGCGAGCCGGGCGAGCCCGAGAAGGTCGTCCATTTGCCGACCCAAGCGGCCGAGGCCGCCGAGCCCGAGGAAGGCACGCTGGAACACGGCCTGACGCAGATCAGGACCGCCGATCCGACATTCGACGCCAATGCTTTTGTCACCGGGGCGCAGGCCGCGTTCCAGATGATCGTCGAGGCGTTCGCCAAGGGCGATACGGGGGTCTTGCGGCCGCTGCTCAGCGACGATCTGTACGACGAGTTCAGCGAATCGATCCGGACGCGGCTGGCCAACGGTGAATCGCTGGAAAACCAGATCCGCGCCATCAAATCGGCCGGCATGCTGGACGTCCGTGTCGACGGACGCACCGCCTTCATCGTCGTCAAGTTCGTGACCGACCAGAGCATGGAGACCCGCGACCGGACCGGCAAGGTCATCGACGGCAACGCGGACGAGGCGGTCGAGATGACCGATCTCTGGACCTTCGCCCGCAACATGCGGTCCAACGACCCGAATTGGACTCTGGTCGAAACCGACTCGTCGAACTGACCGGCCGGCACCGGACCGCACGCCACATATCCGGCGCGCGGCGCGGCCTTGCCAGAACCGCCGTCGCCCGCCATTGTTGGCGGTGCCGGCCGCCGCGTGGCTTTGCCGGGGCGGTGAACCAATTCGGACGGCGGCGGGATGGGCACCTTCTCGATGACCATAGAGCGCGCGTGTGACCGACGGCGCTGACGATCGGCCGAGGGTCGGGCTGTTCGTCACCTGTCTGGTCGATCTGTTCCGGCCGACGGTCGGCTTCGCGGCGGTGAAGCTCCTGGAACGGGCCGGCTGCACCGTCGAGGTGCCGGCGGCGCAGACATGCTGTGGCCAGCCAGCCCACAACGCGGGTGACCGACCGGATACCGTCGCCATCGCGCGCGGTGTGATCGCCGCCTTCGAAAGCTACGACGTGGTCGTCGCGCCATCGGGATCGTGCGCCGGAATGATCCGCGAGCATTACCCCGGACTGTTCGAGGACGACGCCGACTGGGCGCCGCGCGCCCATCACCTGGCCCGCCGCACCCATGAGCTGATCTCGTTTCTGGTGGATGTGCGGGGCATTACCCGGGTCGAGGACGTCGCCTACCCGCGCCGGGTCACCTACCACGACAGCTGCGCGGGGCTGCGCGAACTGGGCGTGAAACAGCAGCCGCGCACGCTGCTGGCCTCGGTCTCCGGCCTCGAGCTGACCGAGCTGCCCGACGCCGAGGTGTGCTGCGGCTTCGGCGGCACGTTCTGCATCAAATATCCGGAGATCTCCAACAGGATGGTTGCCGACAAGGCGGCGGACATCGGCGCCACCGGCGCGTCGACCCTGTTGGCCGGCGACCTCGGCTGCCTGCTCAATATGGCGGGAAAGCTCAAGCGCAGCGGGTCGCCGGTGGAATCCCGTCACGTCGCCGAAGTCCTGGCCGGTCTGACCGACACGCCGCCGATCGGCGAGCCGGCCTAGGAGCCTGTCCGAGTAATGCTTATGGTCCGCATCGACCAGGAATATGCGAGTGATAGGAGCGGGCGCGCCGGCGATGCCGGGCGCATCGTCAAGCGTCCGCGACGCCGCACTCGTGTATCCCTGGTCGACCCTCAGGGCCGCGTTTTCAAGGGCTTGGGACGTCGTCCGGCGCCGCTCGCGATGCGCCCGGCATCGACACGCGACGCCATCTCAGCCCAAGCCCTTGAAAACGCGGTGCGGACCATCAGCATTACTCGGACAGGCTCCTAACGGTAACGGCGCCATGCGGCCAACCAGCCACGCATTCAAGGAAAACGCCCACCGGGCGCTCGGCGACGCGCAGCTCCACAAGGCATTGCGCAACATGAAGGCGGGCTTCCAGGACAAGCGCGCCGCCACCATCGCCAAACTGCCCGAGTTCGACCATCTGCGCGATCAGGGTCGGGCGATCAAGAACCATACCCTGGCCCACCTCGACTTCTACCTTGAGCGATTCGAACGCAAGGTGGTGGAAAGCGGCGGTCGAGTGCACTGGGCGCGGACGGCGGCGGAGGCCCGCGACATCGTGCTGACGATCTGCCAGGACGCCGGCGCGCGCACCGTGACCAAGGGCAAGTCGATGGTCGCCGAGGAAATCGGCCTCAACGAGCATCTCCAGCGCAACGGGCTGACCCCGATCGAGACCGATCTGGGTGAATACATCATCCAGCTGAGGGGCGAGTTGCCCAGCCATATCATCGCGCCGGCGATCCACCTGGTGAAGGAACAGATCGCCGAGAGCTTCCGCCGGCACCACACCCAATTCGACCCAGACCGGCCGCTCGACGAGGCGCGCGCGATCTGCGACGAGGCGCGCGCTGTGCTGCGCGAGAAGTTCCTGGCCGCCGATGTCGGTGTGACCGGCGCCAATTTCCTAATCGCGGAGACCGGGTCGACGGTCATCGTCACCAACGAGGGCAACGGCGATCTGACCCAGACCCTGCCGCGCGTCCACGTCGTGATCGCCTCGATTGAGAAGGTCGTGCCGACCCTGGAGGACGCCGCGACCATCCTCAGGCTGTTGGCGCGCTCGGCGACCGGCCAGGAATACGCCACCTACACCACCTTCTCGACCGGCCCGAAGCGGCCCGAAGACCTAGACGGGCCGAACGAATTCCATGTCGTGGTGCTCGACAACGGCCGCTCGGCGCTGCTCGGCACCGCGGCCCAGGAGGCGTTGCGCTGCATCCGGTGCGGCGCCTGCATGAACCATTGCCCGATCTACAGCGCGGTCGGTGGCCATGCCTATGGCTGGGTGATTCCCGGGCCGATCGGCGCCGCGCTCAATCCCGGGTTGATCGGGGTCGAGGAAGCGGGCCACCTGCCCAACGCGTCGACATTCTGCGGCAAGTGCGAGAGCGTGTGCCCCATGCGTATCCCGCTGCCCAAGATCATGCGGCACTGGCGCGAACGGGAACACGCGGCGAAGCTGTCGCCGGCGCCGTTCCGCTATGGTCTCGGGCTTTGGGCGTGGGCGGCGAAGCGGCCGGCGGTCTATCGCCTCGGGGCTCGGCTGACGGCGGCGCTGTTGGGCCGGCTGGGGCGCCGCGCCGGGCGATTTCGCTGGCTGCCGCTGGCCGGCGGCTGGACCGACTGGCGCGACCTGCCGGCACCCGAGGGCGCCACTTTCCAGCGGCTCTGGTCGAAGCGCGCCGGGACCAGGGGCTGAGCGGTGGACGAGGCGCGGGCGCAGATACTCGGCGGCATCCAGCGGGCGCTGAAGCGCGGTCCGCTGGCCGACGCGGACCGCGCCGCGTGCGAAGCCCGGCTGGCCGCCCCGACACGCAATCTGATCCCACGCCGCAGCCAGGTGCCGCATGCCGAGCAGATCGAACAGTTCGCGGCAATGGCCACCGACGTCGCGGCCACGGTGGCGCGCGTCGGCACGCTCGACGATGTGGTCGACGAGGTCGCCGACTATCTGGCCGGACTAAACCTGCCCACTGCGGTCAAGGTGGCGCCGGACCGTGCCCTCGCAGCCATTCCATGGTCGAAGCGGCCCACTCTGGAGGTCATGGTCGGCGGCGCATCCGATGCCGATCTGACGGCGGTGACCGGCGCCGTCGTCGGCATCGCGGAGACCGGCACCCTGATGTTGGCGTCCGGCCCCGACGCGCCGACCGGTCTCAATTTCCTGCCGGAAAATCATATCGTCGTGCTGCGCGCCGACCAGGTGACCGGGGTCTACGAGGATGGCTGGGACCGTCTGCGTCGAAGCGGCGCCATGCCGCGCACGGTCAATTTCATCACCGGCCCGTCGCGCACCGGCGATATCGAGCAGACGATCCAGCTTGGCGCCCACGGCCCCCGCCGACTGCACATCATCCTGGTCGAGGATGGCGGTTGACGGGCCCGCTCGGCTCGCCAGCCGGCGCACCCGCTGAAGTCCCGTGTCGCGATCACGCAAACCGACGCCGGACGAGTTGGAGCTGTGGCGGTCGATCGTCGAGACCGTCGAGCCGCTGCCCGGCCGCGGGGTCGACGATGAGCCGCCGGCGCCCTCGCCGCCGCAAGCCGCCGAACCGGCCAAGCCGGTCCCGGTGCGGCGCATCATTCGCGACGCGCCGCTGCCGATCGGCGCACCGACCCTGCCGCAACTGGCGCCGGGCCAGAGCCCGGGCGTGGACCGCCGTACCGCCGACCGGCTGCGTAAGGGCCGGCTAGCGATCGAGGGGCGGATCGACCTCCACGGAATGACCCGGGCAGAGGCGCAGGACGCGCTCGCCGGCTTCGTCGCCCGGTCGCACCGGCAGGGCCGCCGCACCGTTCTGGTGATCACTGGCAAGGGCGGCGCCGGCGACCGCGTCGGCGTGCTGCGCGCCGAGGTGCCGCGCTGGCTCAACGAGCCGCCGATCAGGGAAAAGGTGCTGGCGTTCCACCCGGCGAGGCCGAAGGACGGTGGCGCTGGCGCGCTCTACGTCCTGTTGAAGCGCCACCGCAAGACCGACTGAGAGGCACTCTTTTCCTCCGCAATTTCCTAACCCATTGATGCGGACACAGAATTCCCGTCGGCCGGCTGAAAGCCGCAGGAAACATATAGTCACTCCTTGACATCCACTGACAATTACCGACATTAAACGACAGCGACGCGCACCATTGGTGCGGACACCATGCGGACACGGGGGGTTATGGGTCAGTCGATCACCGACAGGTTGGTCAAGGATCTGGAAATCCCGGCCAAGGGCAACAGGATAGCCTACGACTATGCCATCTAGGGTTTCGGTTGCCGCGTCACGGCCGGCGGTGCCCGGT
>JAZFQW010000193.1:0-4688 GCA_036445335.1 Alphaproteobacteria bacterium
CGCGCCGGAGCCGATGATCAGAACCTTGGTGTGATGGCGGTTGGGCATGACGTCAGCGGCCTTTCGTCGCAGAGATGAGCTGGCCAGAATCTAGGGATGCCGAACCGGCGGCACAAGGCGGCGGCACGTCGCCACCGGCCGGCGAGGGATGCCGGCTAGAACCCGAACATGTGGTCCAGGCAGAAGCTGTCGCGGCCGTTGACCAGGCCGTGATAGCCGAACAGGCGGCAAGTCGTGTCGCGGATCAGCACGTAGCCCGCGCCGGCGGCGCCGAGCGCGGACCCGGTGAACATCTCCGAGGCATGCAACTGTCGCGAGCCGCCGCAAGGGATCTCGATGTCGCGGCGGGCGACCTCGTGCCCCTGCTCGTCGGTCAGGATCAGCGCGGTCGTGCTGGCCGCGCGCCACGGCGTGGAGGCGGGGTAGATGAGGTGGCAGAACGCGTCGCAGCCGTCGTGGCCGAGCCTGAGGAACAGCCGCGTCGACAGTCCGGGCGGCCGGCCGGCATAGCTCTGCGGCTCGCCCTTGTAGGTCAGCACGGTATTGAACATGTGGGCCCCGAAGCTGGTCTCCGCGGCGTGGCCAGTCTCTTCGTCGTCGTAGCGGAAGATGGCGTGCAGCCAGCCGTCGGCGTCGCCGCCGGCGGCGAAGTCGTAGATCAGTTCGACATGGCCGTAACCGCTCTGCAGCGCGCCCGCCGCGTCGTCCAGGACCGTGCCGATGTCTATCGCCACGCTGTCGCTTCGCCGCAGGCAGCCGAAATCGTGGCGCGCCGCCTCGGCGCCGCTGGCGTCGTACACCACGGCGGCGATCGGCAGGGTCTGCTGGCCGGTCGACATCGGCGTCGGCAGCACGCTGGTGCGGAAGCGGTCGACCGGCATCACCGGGGCGGGCAGGATGAATCCCTTGCCCATCAGGTCGGCGATCTCCGGCAGCCGCGGATCGGGCGTCAAGTCGACGCGCTCGACGTTGACGTGGGCGATGCGCAGCCGCCCGGCGGCGCTGGTGATCTCATAACGCGGCCGCACGATATGCTTGCCGGCCTGGATCTCGAACTGCCCGGGCCAGCGAACCTCGGGCAGCAACTCGCCGACGTCGAGCGGATCGCTGCCGAAGCCCGGCACCGCCCGGTCGAGCCAGGCGATCCCGGGATCGCCCATGACGTTCAGGCCGATCGACCCGGGCGCGATCGGCGTCGGGTGGCTGTTCTGCACCCACAGCACCACGCGCTCGCCGTCGCGCGGCGCCGGCAGCCCGGCGAACAGGTCGGACGGCCAGGCGTTGGCGTCGTGGGTGCATGACAGCACCGTCGGGCTGTCGCCATAGATGTCCAGCGCGTACTTCACCACGTCGTGGCCGGCCGCGCCGACCACGTGCACGAACAGCTGCCCGGCGAACGCGCCCAACCCGAAGCGCTCGCGAACCTCGGCGCTGTCGATCGTGATGGTGCCGTTCGGCGCGCCCAGACTCTGGTCCCAGGTCGCCAGCCGCGTCCCGTCCCGGTCGAACAGCGTGGCCCACAGCCGGGCGTTTTTGGCGCCATAGGCGCCCCAGTAGTTGGCCGTCACCAGCCTGGTGTGGAGGCCGTCGCCGTCGCGGAAGAAAGCGAAATTGGTGGCGAAATTGATCGGCGCCAGATAGTGCCGGCGATTGGTCAGCAGCTCGTCCGGCAGCCTCATGTCGTCGAGGGTCGCCACCGTGGCGTCGGCCGGCAGCAGGTGGCGGATCTGGTCGACCAGCCGCTCGGCGTCGAAGGCGGCAACGAACAGGGTGCCGACCGCGGCACCGGCCAGATCGGTGACCGGCCGCGCCGCGCGGCCCAGGATCTCCTCGCCGATTCGAGTGATGTCCTGCACGAAGACGCCGGCGACGTCCAGGCCGGACAGATCGTACAGCGCGGCGAAGGTGGCGAGTTGGCCCAACGGGTCATGGATCGCCAGCCGGCCGGCCGACGCAAGCCGCTCGATCAGCGCGCGGCCAGGGGCCACCGCCTCGGGATGGCCGAGCGCCTTGAACAGCGCGTTGCCGCCGGTCTTGTTGGAGAAGGTCTCGATATTCAGGGCCATGGCGCGTCTGCCGTCGGGAACTGGAAGCGGGCGACGCCGCCGGTTATACCGGCTGGCCGCCCGGCCGCGAAAGGGCGGAGTTCAGTGAAACGGGTTCAGCCGCTTCAGCCGGGCGCTCAGCCGGTGGCGCGCCTGCTCGCGGGCGACCACGCCGGCGTCGGTCACCCAGTTGAGCTGGATCGACCGGCGCTCGCCGATGAACTGCTTGTGGCCGTGATAGGCGGTCGGCCCGTTGAGGAACGCCAGCAGTGTGCCCTCGTCGGGCGGAACCTCGGCGACCATGTCGTCGATGTCGTCGGGCGAGCGCAGCAGCCTGAGGCGGCCGCCGGGCGCCTCCCAGCCGGCGTTCATGTACAGCAGTACGGTGATCACCTTGGTCCTGCTGTCGGTGTGGATCCGTCCGTCCTTGGCGCGACAGCGTCCGCGCACGGTGATCATGATCGGATGTCGGCCGAGGTCGATCGCGAACTTCTCGGCGAACGCCGCCGTCATCTCCGGCGCGTTCAGCTCGCCGATCAGCCGGTCGAATACCGGGCCGTAATACAGTTCGGAAATCGGAAAGCTCCCGGCCTTCCCGATGCGTGGAAAGTCGGCATTGACGGCGGCGACCGCGTTGGGCCGCAGGAACCTCGGCACGATCAGGTGTTCGAACGGCGTCGGGTCGAGCGGCGTGGCGCGGAACCGGTCGAGGTCGAGCAGCGGGTCGGTAGGTGCGGTCATGGCCTGCGATGTGAGGGCGGCGGCCGAACGGCCCGCCACATGTACGCTCGCATCGAACAAACTTCAATCGCCCGCACCCGGCGGCTATCGTGACCGGCCCTCCGTTCGCCCGAGAGCACGCCATGGCCACGCGGCACATCGTCCTGGAGTCCGACCGGTTCGCGCTGACCACTTGGGCGGCGGGCGACTGGCGGCGGTTTCACGAGCTGTCCGGCGATCCGCGCATCACCCGCTATATCCGCGACGGCTCGCCGTGGGACGCGGTGAAAACGCGAGATTTCGTCGCGCAACAGATCGCCAACGACGCCGAGCTTGGCTACTGCCTCTGGCAGCTCCGTATCAAGCCGGCGCTGGATATCGACGGTCTGGTCGGCCTCCAACCGTTCCCGGAGGTCTCAGGCGTGGAAATCGGCTGGTGGCTCCGCCCACGGCTGTGGGGGCGGGGATATGCCTCCGAGGCGGGCACCGCCGCCATGGCGCATGCCTTCGCGGCCTGCCGGCTCGACAGCCTGTACGCCGTCATCCAGCCCGACAACGCCGCCTCGCGCCGGGTCGCCGAAAGGCTCGGCATGGCCCTCGACCACGCTCGCGATCACCGCGGCATCGACGTGGTGATCTACCGCCGCGACCGCCCCGGAGGGTGAGAGGTGCGGGCTGGCCGCTGGGAGATAAGGGATCTGGCGCCGCTCGCGCAGGCGTCGCAGCATCTTCCGAAAGTGGAATCAAGACCGTTCGCCGGCCACCGGCGCCATCTGCCGGCTCTCGAGTCCCTGATGGACGGCGCGGCCGGCCAACCGCCTGCGGACCTCGGCGACGACACGGGCGGTGTCGTCCAGGGGTAGGTAATCCCAGTGTTCCAGCTCGCCGTCGAACGGGCGGGTGATGCCGTCGGCGCGCAGCCCGTCGTGGAACGCGCGGAACTTGGCCGAGCCGCCGTCCAGGTCGATGATATAGAGCGGTTTGCCGGTCGACGCCGCCTCCGACACCATGTTGACGCTGTCGCCGGTGGCGACGATGGCGTCGGCCAGGCCGAGATACGCGAAGTACGGATTGTCGCCGGTGCCGTCCCAGATCTCCACCGGCAGGTCGCGCAGGCGTGCGCGCAGGATCGCCTCGTTGTCCGCGCCGGTCCGCCGGCTGGGCGTGACCATCAGGCCGATACCCTGGTGCTGCGCCAATCGGGCCAGTTTCTCTGCGACGTCGCCCATCAGCACCGGCGTCAGGTGAAAGACCGCGTTGTCGCCGCCGATCAGCACCGCCAGCCGCGGCGTCGGCAGCTTGGCCAGGCGCCCGGCATGGCGCGCCGATTCGGCGGCCAACCGGTCCGGCGTCACGCGGTGGATCGACCCCTTTGTGGTCAGCACGTTTTCGCCGCGCACCTGGTCGTGCCGCGGCACCACGACCAGGTCGAAGTGGCGCGGGCTGATCACCGGGTTCTGGATCTGCACCAGGAAGGTTCGGCCGGCACTGGCGCGCTTGACCGCCAGCGCCGGGGCGATGCTGCGCCGGCCGCTGGCGATCACCAGATCGGGCCAGGGCGGCATGATCGAATCACCGGTGGGTCCGACGGCATGGCGCAGGCCGATCCGCAGATACGGGGTGAGCTGCCGCCACGGGCTGCGCAGGGCGACTCGCTTGACCACCGGCTCGACATCCAGCGATTCGGCCAGGCCAAGGCATTGGTTTTCCATGCCCGGCGTGCCGTCGGTGATGACCCAGCAACTTCGGATGGTCAACGGCGCGGCTTTCTCAAGAGATTACAAGCGGTGCGAACGATGACCCCGGCGGCAGCGCCGCGCAAGCCAAGATCGGATGCCGACGGCCGCCTTTCGCGCTTGCTTCGCAAAGCCTGATTGGTAATATCATTGCTCAAATTCAGCCAGCTTCTTTCGAGAGAGACCC
>JAZFQW010000194.1:0-4055 GCA_036445335.1 Alphaproteobacteria bacterium
CGCTGGGCATCGTGCCGTTGGGCACGGCTAACGTGATGGCGGCGGAACTCGGCCTTCCCTCCGGCCCGGTCGCGGCCGCGGGCGTCGTGGCGGGTGGACGACACGCCGACATTCATCTCGGCGTGGCGAACGGGCGCCACTTCGCGATCATGGCCGGCGTCGGGTTCGACGCCCATGTCGTCCGCAGCGTCGGCCCGCGGCTGAAGCGGGCGCTCGGAAAGGGCGCCTACGTCGCGCACATGGCGCGCGAATGGCTCGGCGATCGGCGGCGACACTACCGGGTCGAACTGGACGGCGAGGTCCTGGAAGCGGCCTCGGTCATCGTCGCCAACGGTGGCCATTATGCCGGGCGATTCGTGTTGGCGCCGACCGCCGACCTGACCGCGCCGGTGCTGCAGGTGTGTCTTTTCCTGCGTTCCGGTCGTTGGGCCACCTTGCGGTACGCGGCGGCGCTGGCGGCGGGCCGGCTGCCGCGCCTTGGCGATTACCGCGTCGTGCCGGCGACGCACGTCACGGTGACCGGCCCGGACGGCGATCCGGTCCAAGTCGACGGCGATATCGCCGCCGAGCTGCCGCTGACGGTGTCGGTCGCGCCGCACCGGCTGCGCGTGATCGTGCCGGCGGCGTGACCTCGGGCCCTATCTCCCGGCCACCGTCATGCCGTCTATGCGCAGGGTCGGGGCGTCGATGCCGTAGCGGAAGGTCAGGTCGCTGGCCGGAGTCAGCGCCTTGAACATGTCCTTCAGGTTGCCCGCGATGGTCACCTCGTTGACCGGATGGACGCGCTCGCCCTTCTCGATCCAGAAGCCCGACGCGCCGCGGCTGTAGTCGCCGGTGACTTGGCTGACCCCCATGCCCATCATCTGGGTGACGTAGAGGCCCCGGTCGATCTCGCCGATCAGCGCGTCGGGGGTCTGCGCGCCGGGTTCCAGGTACAGGTTCGTGGACGACGGTCCGGGCGGCGACGCGGTGCCGCGGGCGGCGTGGCCGGTGGTCTGCAGGCCCAGCTGGCGGGCCGAGCGCAGGTCCAGCAGCCACGTGGTCAGATGGCCGTCCTCGATGATGTTGTGCCGTCGGTTGGCGACGCCCTCGCCGTCGAACGGCTTCGAGCGCAGGCCGCGGCGGCGGTGCGGGTCGTCGACCACGACGATGCCCGGCGCGAAGATCTGCTGGCCCATCGCGTCCTTCAGGAAGCTGGTGCCGCGGGCGATCGACGGGCCGCTGATCGCCCCGGTCAGGTGCCGCAACAGCCCGCCGGCGACGCGTGGGTCGAACACCACCGGCACCCGCGCGGTGTCGACCTTGCGCGCGCCCAGCCGGGCGACCACCTTGTCGCCGGCCCGGCGGCCGATGGCGGCGGCGTCGTCCATGTCCGCGGCATAGACCGCGGTGGTGTAGTCGTAGTCGGTCTCCATCGCCGTGCCCTCGCCGGCGATGACGGAAACCGCCAGGCTGTTGCCGCTGATCGCGTAGCCGCCGGCGAAGCCGTTGCTGGCGGCCATCGCGATCTCGGTGCGGCTCCAGTGCGCCTCGGCGCCTTCGGAATTGCTGACGCCGTCGACCGCCAGCGCCGCCTCCTCGGCGGTGCGGGCCAGGGCGATCAGCCGCTCGGCCGTGGGTTCGTCGGGGTCGCTGAGGTCGAGGTCGGCGACGTCGCGGGCGAGCTGATCCGGCTCCGCCAGGCCGCAATGGGGGTCCTCCGGCACCGACCGCGCCATCGCGGTGGCCCGGTCGACCAGCTCGGCCAGGGCGTCGGGCCGGCGGTCGGACGACGACACCATCGCCATGCGACGACCGATGAACACCCTGAGACCCAGGTCGCCGGCCTCCGCCCGCTCCAGGCGCTCCGGCTTGCCCAGCCGTTGCGACAGCGCCAGCGAGGCGGCGTCGAACAGCACCGCGTCGGCGGCGTCGGCGCCGGCGGCCTTCGCCTTGGCGATCAAGTCGGCGAGGAGGGATAGGGAGTCGCTTTGCGCTAGCGCCATCGAAGTCTCCAGCGGACATACCGGACCGGTGGTGTAGCAGAGGCGTTTGGCCGGCGCCAGACGGCCCGGCGGCGCCTGCGACTATTCGTCGATGTCGTCGATGTCGGCCTGGCCGGTCACCCGGCGCCGGACGTGCGACCACGAGACCCCGATGGCCAGCACCGTCGCCATTACCACCAGCACGATATAGGTCATCTGCGACCCGCGTTGCGGGTCGATGAGGCCGAAATCGATCAGCACCCAGACCAGGGTGCCGAAGAAGGCCACCGCCAGGAGCAGTCCGATCGGGCCGATCGACCGCCAGGTGGCGCGGATGAAGATGATATAGCCGATCAGCAGCGCGACGCCGACCAGCGCCTTGATCGGCATGTCCTCCTGCCCGCCGACGACCCAGCGGTAAAACGAATATTGCGTCGGGTTGAAGGTGGCGAAAACCAGCACCAGGGCGACCGCCCAGCGGATCAGGAAGTTCGGCCAGCTGAAGGTCGCTTGCGCCATGGTCGGTCCCCGCACCCGTCGCCGGGGTATTCTTAACCGCGCCGGCCCGGCTACGCCAGGGCGGTGCGGCGGTTGGCCAGCAGGGTGAACAAATGGGCGAACATGGCGCACAGCGCGGCGCTGAAGATCATCACGGCCAGCGGTAATTGGCTCTCGGCCACCAGGTGGCCGACCAGGGCGCTGGCGCCGGCGCCGATCGCCATCTGCAGGAAGCCGGCCAGGCCGCTGGCGGCGCCGGCGATGCGCGGGTGGACGCTGATCGCCCCGGCGATGCCGTTGGGGATGGTCAGCCCATTGCCGATGGCGTACAACACCATCGGCCCGAACAGGGCCATCGGCGTCATGAACCCGACCAGCGCCAGTGCCAGCATGGTCAGCCCGCCCAGCAGCGAAAACCCCACGCCCATGCCGATCATCCGGTCGATGCCCAGCCGCACCGAGCCGCGGCCCGACATGAAATTGCCGGCCATGTAGCCGACCGCTGACATGATGAAGTAAAGCCCGTACTCGCTGGGCGACCGGCCCATGAGCTCGATCATCACGTAGGGCGCGCCGCCCAGGAAGGCGAAGAACCCCGCCGAGCTGAACGTCGTCATGAAGGCGTAGCCGCGGAACACCGGCGATCGCAGCAGCCGGCGGTAGCTCACGATCATGCCGCCGATGCCGGGCAGCGACGTGCGACGATGGTTGCTTTCGTGCAGCAGCAGCAGCGCGAACGCGGTCACCACCGCGGCGAAGCCGCCGACGAACCAGAAATTCGATCGCCAGCCGAACCAGTCGTCCAGGAAGCCGCCGATCAACGGCGCCAGCATCGGTACGACCACCATCGCCATGGTGATGTAGGCGATCACGCTGGCCGAGCGATTGCGGTCGTACAGGTCGCGTACGATGGCGCGCGCCAGCACCAGCCCGGCGCAACCGCCGATCGCCTGGATGATCCGGCCGACGATCACCGTCGCGATGCTGGTCGCCAGCAGGCCCACCGCCGAGCCGAGAATGAACAGCAGCATCCCGACCAGCAGCGGCGGCCGTCGGCCGAACCGGTCCGACAGCGGCCCGTACGCCAGCTGGGCGACCGCCAGGCCGATCAGGAACAGGCTGAGGGTCAGCTGCACCGTCGCGTAGTCGGTGTCGAAGATCGCCGGCAGGCCGGGCATCGACGGCATGAATATGTTCAGTGCCAGCGGACCGACCGCGCTGACCGCCACGAGGATGGCAATCGGCGGCTTGCGTGGTAGGGACGGCATGCGGCCTAGGATCGTCCTTGATTTGCCGCGGCCTCTAGGAGCCTGTCCGAGTAATGCTTATGGTCCGCACCGCGTTTTCAAGGGCTTGGGCTAGGATGGCGTCGCGTGGCGATGCCCGGCGCATCGCGAGCGGCGCCAGACGACGTCCCAAGCCCTTGAAAACGCGGCCTTGCGGGTCGACCAGGGAGGCGCGCGCGCAGCGTCGCGGACGCTTGAAGATGCGCCCGGCATCGCCGGCGCGCCCGCTCCTGACACAAGCGCCTCCCTGGTCGATGCTGCGCATAATCATTACTCCGACAGGCTCCTACGGCAACGCATCCAAGGG